>DASVNL010000082.1:0-41643 GCA_036383875.1 Thermoanaerobaculia bacterium | reverse complement strand
GGCGTCGAGGGCGTCGAGGGCGTCGAGGGCGTCGAGGGCGTCGAGGGCGTCGCGGGCGTCGAGGGCGTCGAGGGCGTCGCGGGCGTCGCGGGCGGCGAGGGCGTCGCGGGCGTCGCGGGCGGCGAGGGCGTCGCGGGCGTCGCCAGGCTTGTAGCCTATGCGCTTGGCCAGATCATCGAGAACCCACAGCACCGATTTCCGGACACCGGGCGTTGTCTCGATTGACCAGTTTTCCGGTAGCCGATCGACCTTCCGTTTCATGCCGATGGCGTCGAGATAGTCCACCAGCGAGCGTTCCACCGCCTGCTCGTCCAGTACACCGGGGAACGAGCAGGCGGTTTCGAACGCCTGAAGGATTGGCTTCGGCGCCATCAGTCGGCCACCTGCCGAATCTCTTCCGGCGAGTATTCGCGCTGCCGGAGCACGACGTACTTCTCGTCGGTGAGCGGCACGGTCGCGTGCTCTTCGTGTACGAGCTCGGCCGGCACCGGAACCTCGAGCACACCGACGACGTCCTCGTCGCGGATTTCCGTGGTGAGCCCGACTTCAGCGAGCAGCTTCCGCGCCGCCTCGGCCATCTCGGAACGGTGATCGAGCACGGTGAGCCGAACAGACGGCTCGGCAATCGCGTGCGAGTGGCCGGTGACTTCACCGTACGCGAGGACGACCTTATCCTTGTCGCGGGTGACGACACGCGGCCGGTGGAGTCCGCCCTGGACGGCGACGAGCAGCACGTCGCCCTGACGGAGAATACGGGGTACCGCCTTCGACTTACGCATAACAGCCTCTCGGAAAGGGGTTGAAAGACACCCCAACATTACACCGAAAGGACTTTCCGTCAAGAGCGGCGGCGCTTCCTGTTCAAATGGGTGATGAAGACCGGCAGCCAGGCCGCGTCCCAGAGTCCGCCGCGGCGCCTGAACGGCACGCTTCGGAAGCCATCGAAGAGTTCGTCGAGCCCGGCGTTGTAGACCTCGTCAGCCGAGTCTGCGAGCGCCTGCGTGACCTGCTCGCCGGTCAGTCCCTTCGAGAGATGTTTCGCGTGCGCCCACAGCCGGTCCGCCCAGGCTGCGGCGTCTCCTTCCCACCGGCTGACCGGCTTCATCGTCCGCGTCGGTCGGTACGCACCGAGATGTACGTCCCGATCCCGTTGCCAAGCACCAAGAACGGCGCCGTCTTCAGGTCATTCACGTACAGGAATGTCGCGGTCGTCACGATCACCCCGAGCACGATACAGTACGTCGCCGCCTCCAGCGCCTCGTTCGCGACGACCCGGCGTGCAAGCCGCGCACTCATGAACGTCGCCGCGAAGCCCAGTGCCAGAATCAGGGGAGCTTTCCAGAAAAACGGCATCAGCGCTTCCCCGCCTGGTAACTCGGATCGTCTTCCGACAGGGCGATGCTGCCGGGATTGATGTTGACGTGGAAGTGGCCGTTCAGCCGAATCGAGGGTGTGAGCCCAAACCC
Organism: Thermoanaerobaculia bacterium; assembly: GCA_036383875.1. Classification (GTDB taxonomy): domain Bacteria; phylum Acidobacteriota; class Thermoanaerobaculia; order Gp7-AA8; family Gp7-AA8; genus QHVT01. Next base: position 40,177 of record DASVNL010000082.1, on the reverse strand, counting down.
CTCGGCGTCGCGCACGCCGTTCCATATCCAGACGTGATCGTTGCGCGTCGGCGGAAGAGAGAACGGAATCGACAGGTAGCGCGCGCCACAGTGCGGACAGTCGGCTTCGAGCCAGCCGCCCTGACCGTCGTCTTGCCAACGAAACTCAGGGTTCAAGTCGGAGAGTTTCATCGTCCGTCCGCGAAGGGATCCCAATCGCTCTTCACTTGGCTCGACGGGGCGCCAGGTAGGTCGCCCGGCTGACCACCGCCCGCGCGCGCCGGCAGGTCCACCACGGCGAACGTGCAGCAGAACGCGTCCCAATGGTCCGGCGAATGCCCGTGCAGATTCGCCTTGATCTGGTCCTTCTCGAGCACGATCATCTTCCCGTTCTTGTACGTAAAGCGCACCGCTAGCGCTTCCTTCGCGAGAATCGGGCTGTACGGGAGCGCACCGCCGTTCTTCACAAACTCGGCTGCCCGCCAGTTGATTTCGGCCCGCTTGTTGTAGAACCGCGGGTCGTCCGCTGAGCCAGAGAAGTTCACCGGCATGATGTTCACGCCCTGCAGCTTGCAGTAGTCGATCGTCGACGCGCCGTGTCCGCCGGTGTCGTCAATCAGCTCGAGCTCGCTGCCGAACTTCTGCTTCCCCGCGATGATGCGCGTCCCGACCTGAATGCCGTCGGCGTTCCGCATCTCGACGAAGTTGAATCCGGCGAGCCCCTGCCTGGGGAAGAGCACCGTGGCGTCGTCGCCGAACCGCGCAACGTCGATACCGATGCGCTTCTGCGAGAAGCTGTACTGGTCGGCCCGCAGGTGCTTCCCCATCGCCGCATACACGTCGTCTGGTCCCAAGAGCGCGTTGACCGCGGTCGGCGGAAACTGGCCGAGAATCGCGTACATCACCCAGGGGTTGGTCCGGCCCCACTGGTCGATCTGCTCCTGCGCCCATGTGACGTCGATGCGCGGCGAGCGGTCCTCGTCGTCCGGATCCCCGGTGATGCGCACAACGACCCACTTGTCGGGCTGGTTCGTCACGGCGTCGTACAACATGCCGTCGGCCGACGTCGGGTTTCCGGCCTGCACGATGCGCCCCCACACGCAGTTCGAAAGCCCCTGCTCAGCCGCCCGGAGCACCGCCGGCGGAATGTCGCCCGACTCGTCGATCAGGTAGAGGATGAAGTCGGAGTGCAGGCCGGCCAGCGTCCGGCCGAGCGCGTCCAGATTCGACTTCTTCGGCCAGCTCCGGGCTGCAATGAACCACGTCTTTTCGTGGCCGCGTTTGAAGAACCGACTGTTCGTGATGTCGTACTCCGCGGTGAGCAGCTTCGACTGCCCGCGCCAGTGCGCAATCTCTTTCCAGAGGTTGTCGCGCAGGTTGTCGCGGCTTTCGCTGATGGCGAGCCCGGACGGATGCCGCCCGTTCGGCCCGCAGAAACACACCATGAAGTGACAGGCAATCCACGCCAGAACGGCTGTCTTGCCGGGACCGACGCAGGCTTGCATGGCGAGACGGAGCCGCATGGCATCACCCCTGGCATACGCCCGGAGCGCCTTCACCTGCCAGCGGTCGGGCTCGACCGAGAACTGGTCGCGGACGAACTGCACGGGGTCCGTGCGCCACTCGGCGAGCCGCTCCATCCCCGGCGTCATTCCGCCGGCGCCTGCTTCCGGATCCCCATGCTCCCGACGATCAGTTCTTCGAGCGTCTCGCCGACCTCGAGCGTGACCGCCTGCGACGCCTTGCCGTATCCGTGCTCAGTGGCCCACCGGAGCGCCGGCACGAACATCGGGTCTTTTGACCCCTTCTTCAGAATCTTCTTGACTTCGCGTTCGACGTCCGCGGACGACGCGAGTTCGCGGCACATGGCCTTGAACTTGTCCGGCGGTCGGCCGGTGCCCCCTTTATTGCCAGGAACACCGCCGGTCAGCAGCTCGCCGCCGTGCGGCTGCTTGACCTTGCCGGGCGCCGCAGATTCACCCGCTGTTTTCTTCCGTGCCCTGCCGGCCATCAGTCGCTCTGTGGACCGTCATGCTCGGCGGCGGATTCAACGGGTTCATTGACGACCGCAGCCGGGACGCCCTCGACCACGGTCATCGTCTTCTCAGTACAGGACTTACACTTCGCGCCTGTCGGTCGCGCAACGACTGCCTGCCGAGTCTGGAACCAGCCGGCCGTCTTCCCGCATTCCGTGCAGGTGAGCGGCTCCCATCCTTCCCCGTCCGGCTTCGTTTCCCCACCCCGCAGCGCGTCGCCGTTCTGCATGAGTCGAGCAGCTCGTCGCTGCTGCCGGTCAGCTTCGATGCGCTCGTTCTGCTGGTACCGCTTCCACGCCAGCGACAGCATCGGGACCGTCGCGTACGCCCGAAAGAGCCGGTCGAACAGCGCGACCTGCTGCTCGACGATCTTGAGCCGGCGCCCGGTTTCGGCCAACCCCTGCTCAGCGGCCACAAGCCGCTGCCGGGTTTCCGTGTGGTCGACGTCGGTCTGGTCCAGGTCGGTCCGTAAGTCCGCGACGTCCTTGACGATCGGTGTGAACAGCCGCATCGGCGCGGCTTCTGTCAGTCCTTCCTCGATCGCCGGAATCCCGAGCCACTCGCGAAGCTGGTTCCGCCACTCGCCCTTCTTAGACTCCCACCAGTGCCGGATCCGCGAGCGCCTGACGTACTTCGGCGTCACCGCGCGCGCCGCGGCGATGTCGTCCGAACGTTCGGCGTGGAGTTCCTTCAGCTGGTCGGCGAGTGGTGTGGTCACGAGAAGTTCCCCGGAAGTATGAGGCGGCTCTTTTCCGCCCGGTCCTGCGGAACCTGGCTGGTCGCGTGTTCCGCAACATGCTGGACAGCGATGACGCTGTATATCTCGCCTGCTGACAACGACTTGATGCCGAATGCCCGCTTCCGGTCGAGCAGCGATTGCATCGGCGGGTCTGTGACGATGCTCACCGTCCCGTCGATCGGGTTGTCGGTGACCGTGATGACGACGCGGGCCACTACGGCACCTTCGCGTCGGCGAGCGCTTCGGGCAGCGGCGGCAGTTCCACCCACTTCCGCTTCCCGCCCGACGTGTCCAGTTCGAACGCCGTGCCGTCGTCGGCAACGGCCGCGATCATGAATGTCGGCTTGGGCGCCGCGATCACCTTCGGCGAACCCTGAACGACGGACTCAGGGAAGACTGCCAGCCCCACCGCGATCTGCACGATCTTGCGCTCAGCCATTGGGTTGCTCCGTTGTCTCGAAGATCGCGACGTGCGCGTCGGGGTTGATCTTCTCGATCTTGATGTTGGGGACCGCGTAGTGCACCGGGGCGAAGCCCATCGACGCCGCGAGCTCGTAGATGGACTTCGCCAGGCGCACCCGCTCCTTCTCCGGTCCCGTGACCGTAATCCGGACCATCTACAGCTTCTCGATCGCCGCGACGGCCGCGTGCCCTTCCTTCACCAGCCACGCCCAGGCGGACGACACCGCCGAGTGCAGGTTGTGGCCGAACGTCACCAGCGGCCCCGTGCGCTCGCCGGATGGCGGCACGGTCAGGACGACCTTCTGGTCGCCCTCGTTCCCGACGATGATCTTTGAGCCCACCGGCAGGTGCTCGAGCACGTCGCCCTTCGGGATTGGGTTCCCGTCCGAGCTGGCCGGACCGCGGTCGCCCTCGTTCGACGGCGGCGCGTGCTGCACGCCGTATCCCTCGGCCGTGGTCTTCGTGATCACGGTGTCCTTCGCGTGCGCGTCGAGCGGATGCGCGGCGGCGACATCGTGTGGGAACGCCGGCACCGAAGCTTCGGCGGATTCAGCAGCTTCCGCCGGCGCCTCCGGAGCAGCCGGCTCGATGTGGCCGACGACCGCCGGTTCCGGTTCCACGACAGGTTCCGCTACGGGCTCGGCCGCGACGGGCTCCGGCTCGAACAGCTCGTCCGCCGGCGCCACGACGACCGCGGCGCGCAGCGCGATGAGGTCCACCATCGGCACGGCGTCGACGATTGCCGCGCGCAGAAAGTCGGCCATCTCACCGTTCCCGTCGATGATCGCCTGGCACACTTCGCGCGACGGCAGGCAGCCGGCGTACTGGTCGCGGCGCCCCTCGTTGTTGAGCAGGATGACGACCCCGCCCGAGAGCTTCGACGGGTCGCCGCCGGCCGCGATCGCCGCGTCAATCTCGGCGTCCGCTTCGGGCGTGTTGCCATCGCGGTTGATGATCGTGTGGTCGAACGTGAAAAGTCCTGCCGCTGTGAGCACGCCGCCCCGGTACTCTGAGCGCACTTCGCTCGAGCTGACGCAGGTGTGCTTCGGAATCCCCTTGTCCGGATCCCCGTTCAGCCACGCGTTCTGTTCGACCGTGCGCGGGTCGCTCGACCCCTCGACGGATGTTCCCTGTTTCAACGTTCGCATTGCGCTTTCCCTGGTGAGAGTTTCGGCGCTGGTTCCCCGCGGAATCCCCGCTGGGACCACGCGCCAATGATACGACGACAGCTGCGGATTGCCAACTCGGCGTTGCCCGTCGTGCGCGCCGACCGCAGTTCGACGAGCAACGCGTGAAGATCGTCGAACGTGCCGCACGCCGCGAGTGCGCCGTGATCGAGCTCGGCCGTCAGGTACGCGTGCTGCTCGCGCGTGAGCTTCCCGTGCTCGGCCTTCGACTCGAACGCCAGGCAGAATCCGAAGACCCGGTAACGCCGGTCCGGCACGCCGAGCGTCTGCTTCATCCGGTGCGGCGGATTTGTATGCACGATCGCCTGCCTGCCGGCGTTCGACAGCTGCTTCACGAGTCCGTCGCAGAGCGCGAGTTCCTGCTTCTCGGTGCGCTTCACTGCCAGAGTCCCTGGACGATGCGAATGGCCGGATACAGGCACAGGAGCCCGATGCCGATGAGCGCGCGCACGTCTTCGGTTGGCATCCGCCGAATGTTCCATGTGGAACGTTCCCGAAGTTCTCCACACCTGTCCACATTTCCACACGGCTCTACTGTACCTTCTTTTCTAATTATAGAACTAGAAGTAGTAGGGGGCTGTGGAGAAGTGGACAACTGGGCAAGTCGTTGCCGGTACGCCGGATGGGTGTTCACCATTGATGTTGAGAAGTTGTCGATAAGGCGTGGAAGATCAAGCGACGGCGGATTCCGGACTGTCTACGATGAGACTTTCCCACACCTGCAGTTCGCGGTGCCGGCGCTCGAACCGCGTCTTCACAAGCTCGCCGGGCAGCTTCCGGATGACGCGTTTGTTGGCCGCGACGCGAATGAGCGGACCGAGCGCCGACGGTTCGTGCGTGGTCGGCGTCGAGCCCTTCAGTTCTTCCCAGACGTCGTCCGCGGTGAGCTTCGCCTGGCGGCGCGCTATGCATACGATGGCTGCATATGCAGTTTGCTTCCACGTCTCGTCGGCGTGCTCGTGCGCGGCCTGAATGCTGCACTCTGTGGCCTCGTGGACGGCCAGCGACGCCGCAAACAGGGGTAGCCCGGCCCGCTCGTCGGTCGGCGGCGCCACGGCTCCGATGACGTCGGCCTCGAAGAATCGGCGGGTCATGGCATCAACTCCATCACCGCCGGTCTCCTGCTGCTTCTCGGCACGCGTCAGCTTCGCCTTCAGCGTTGTGTTCTCCTGACGAAGTTCGACCAGTGATCGCGCTTCCTGCTCGGCTTCGGCAGGCAGATCCGCCAGCTTGGCGAGCATCGCCTTGATCTTCGCGGGCGGCGCAGGCGCGACAGCACCGGCCGCACCCGCTTCCGGATGCGTCGTCCTCACGTCGCCGGTTCGGGCCAACGTCACCGTGTTCGAGATGGCCGGTCCGTAGACGAAGAACTGCCCAGGATCGAGCCGCGGGAGCCGTGCGCGAGATTCCTTATCGAACCCGAGTTCCTTCGCCGCGCGTTCGACGTCGACGTCCAATCCGGTCCGCCCGATCATCTTGTTCAGCAGTTCCGCCGCCGCATCCTTGTGCAGCTTGGAAATGCGCTGCGTCGCGAGCACGGCGCAGAACCCACGCTTCCGGCCCTGTGTGCAAAGCCCGATGACAGCGTCCGTAGACTGCGACTCGCCACTGCCCCGCTCTGGCGCAAAGACGTGCGCCTCGTCGATGATGACCAGTACCGGACGCCACAGCGATCGCGGTAGCGCCATCAGCTCGGTCAGGAAGACCTTCACGAACTCCCGGCGTTCGAAGAGCGCCAGATCATACAGGTCCAGCACCGCCGATGCGCTCAGCTCCACCAGCCGCCGGCAGAGTAGCTTCGCCGTGCGCGGGCTGGCCTGCACGTCGCCACCCGTCTTCGCAGCGAGCACGTAGTCGAACTTCTCACGCAGCGTGGCGAACTCCCCTTCCGGGTCGATGACCAACTGCTGCACCTTGCCGTGCGTCTCTTCGAGCAACGACCGGAGCGCGCGCGACTTCCCGCCGCCGCTGTTGGCCTGCAGCAGCATTCGGGACGCGACGAGCCTTCCGACGTCGACCTGCACGCCGGCACCCGTCGTCCCGAACCGGAGAATCGGCGACGACATCAGTCGGCCTTGATCGGCTCGACGTCTTCCTTATTCGCCGGGCCGTCGCGCTTGTCCTGGGTGCCGGCATCCGCACCGGCCGGCGGCTGGTCCTCGAGCGTCGTCTGGCGCTTGTCACCGGCCTTCTTGTGCTCACGGTTCCAGCGCTTACCGCCCTTCCCGGCGGCTCCAGCAGAACCACGGCGATTCCGGGGATCCGCCGCCGGTGCACCTTCGGCGAGCCCCTCGTCCGGCTTGGCCTTCTTGCCGACGCCGCGGTGCGGACCCGCCGACGTGCCCTTCGCGAACTCCTTGTCCTCTTCCTTCTCGCGCTTCTCCTGCTCCGCGATGATGGAGTCGAGGTTCTGAATCGGCAGGTTCAGCTGGTCCTGCATCTGCGCGGCCAGCTTGTTCGCAGCCTCTTCCGCCGTGTTGGCGCTTCGGATGCCGCCCAGCTCCGGCTGCTGCGCCACCTTCCGCTCGAGCAGCGTCACGGTACGCGTGTACTCGACGAGCGTGGTCAGCCAGACGCGCGAGACGTCCGTGTTGACCTCGATCGCGACTTCGCCCTGTTCGTGGCTCGGCACCTTGTCGAGCTCGGCCTTGAGGGCGTGCACGCGGTTCAGGACCGACTCGGCTTCCCTGGGCGACACGTTCAGCCGCTTCAGGTAGCCGGACGCATCCACGCTGATCTGCTTGACCTTCTCGATTCCGGTGAGGGTAATCGTGCGCTGCAACTTCGACGTCGTGACGATCATTCCGGTTTCCCCGGTGAGGGTTGAGCCCGCTGTGCTATCCAGACCTGCGTGTCCGCCACGATGACCGGCCAGAACTCCGAGCCGCGCAGCGCGTATGTCTCCGAACTCTTCTTCCCATCCAGCCGACTCGTGCCGGCGTACAGCCACTTGATCAGCCCTTCCGACCCCTCGTGAATCGCGAGCGCCCGGTCCAGCAGCTTCGCCGTGAGGAACCGCCGAACCTCAATCGGCAAGTTCTGCCAGGCGCCCGGAAACTCCGCGGGGAACTCAGGCACTCGGCGCCGGATGGTCAGCGTCGTACTGCCGGATGTCCTCGAGCTCGTCGTCGGAGAGCGCCTCACCGGCGTCGCGCCGCGCCTTCAGGGCTTCGACACGCACCAAGTCCGCCGCCTTGTCCGGCACCTTCGGCGGGTCGTTCGCGCCGGTGATGGCGCGCAGACGATCGGCGCCGCCCTTCGGCAACGCTTCCGTGCCCTGCTCGACGACATGGCCGAGCTCGAAGTCGCCGAACTCTCGGAGCGCATCCTCGTCGAGCGCATCCGCGGCTTCGGCCGACATCGGCACCAGCTTTGCCGACCGACGCACCACGGTCTTCTTCCCCATCTCGACGAAGTCTGTGACCCACGGTCCCGAGTCCTTCGCCTTCGAGCGCGCGCGCACCGCGTCGACTTCGCCCCGGCTCATGACGTCGAACTGCGGGAGCGGGTTGTCCTTGAGCCGCCAGACCACGTAGACCGCGACCAGGTCGTCGGCCTTCCGCGACTCGGTGAAGTTCGGCCGGTGCGTGATCTTGGGATCCGTCCCGAAGTCGACCGTGAACTCTTCGCCCTTGAATACGGGCCGCGCGTCGATACCGAGAATGGCATCGCTCCGGCGCGCAAGCGTCACGTAGCCGCGGTAGCCGATGATCAGCTGGCACTCGTAGCAGCTCCGCTTCTGGTTCCAGAACGGCACGAGGTACGCATCGCCGAGCGCCGAGCCCGGCTCCAACCCGAGCGACGCCGCTTCAACCACGGCCCGGAGAACACTGATCTTGTCCATCTTGGGGTGCGTGAGTAGCGGCGCCTTCGTTGCCGCAATCAGCGCCGTCTTGAGCACCCGGTCCGGGCTGATGCGGTTCGCCGCGGCCGAGACGATCGCGTCCCGGTGCTTTTCGAGGAACTGCTTCAGCGTGGCTTCGCCGTCCGCCTTGTCAGGCTTGGCCTGTGAGGGCGGCGCCTGCGTAACTGCGGTGGGTTCCGTCATGGTCAGTCCTTCCAGTTGAACGTGAACCGGCGCGAGCCGGGCTTCGTGGTCGTGTGCGCTTGCACCTGCCGGTCGAGGACGGCCTTGCCCTCGTCGCCGATGCCCTGCGCGACATTCCGCGCGACGGCTTCCCAATCGACCTTCGTCGACTCCTTCGCCTGAGTCCACGTTGCACGCCAGTTCGGCCCTTCGATGCCGCCCTGCTCGCCGATGACTTCCTTCATCGTGTTGCGCATGGCGTCCGCCGTCGCCTCGAGCTCGTCGATCTGCCCGACGGTCGCGTGCAGGTTTCCGGCAAGCGTCTGTAGCGCCGGCGTGGACGGCAGGAACGCCTTCGACCGCTGCGTCGCGTACTTGCTGATGATGTAGCGGCTGTACGACTCTGTGCCGTCGATCGTCGGCGGCGTGTCGGCCTGGACGTTCTTCTCCCAGAACGTCATGATGCGTTCGATGACCCGCTCTTCGACGTCCGGGTCGCGCGCGACGGGATAGACGCAGAACTCGTAGCGGTTGAAGAGGACGGCGAGATGACCCATGTCGGCACCCAGCACCATCCGCTGCGCGGTCATTTGCAGCGCGTAGTTGAGCGGAACGATGTCGCTACCGTCTTCGCCCCACTCGCCCGGCTTTCGGAAGCCGATGTTCTTGGCGTCGACCGGCCAGCCGTTGTCGCAGCGGCGCGCGTCGAGCGTCACCCCAAGCCGCGGGCACATGCCTTCGTTCGTGACGACGGCGAAGGGATCCGCGAACGTCAGCGGCGTGCTCTGCCGGTCCGCGTACTCTTCGAGGATGGGACGCTCGAAGCGTCGGCCGAAGCGCATGGCGTCGTTGTCGATCGACTCGAGCGGTGCGCGCCCCGTCTTGTCGAGCCACACCTTCATCGGTCCGTGCCGGCCAACCCCGAAGAGTTCGGCGAGGTCGGTGCCGGTGATCACCTTCCGACGTGCTTCGAGCCACTGCTTCTTTCGGTAGCTGGCGTCGACATCCGTCAAACGATGGTCCTGCTGGGCGAGTGCTGCGGTCATCGGGTTCCCCCGGTTGAAGTGGCAAGATCAGAAGTACCCGCCCGGCGCTGCGCATTGAACGCGCGCGCTTCGGCGAGTGACGGACAGCGATGGTCGGCCCAATCGCCGAACCACCAGGCTTCGGCGCGCTCCATCAACTCGGCGCGCGTCCCCTCAAAGCCTTCGATGCGCAGCACGTCGAAGAGGCACTCGACCTGCTGCTCGTCGGTGAAGTACAGATTCCCGTGCCGATCAGACATCGGTCGCCTCGACGAGTTCGATACTCCGGCTCTCGTTGTAGCGGCGGCGCAGGTGGCCTTTCCGCTCGAGGTTCGTCAGGTGCTCGTGAACGGTGGCCTGCGTCTTGAACTGGAAGTGCGCGGCGATTTCACCGTACGACGGCGCGTAGCCGTTCGCAGCGATGTACTCGCGCAGGAACGCGAGCACTTCGTGCTGCCGCTCCGTCAGCGGATGCGGGTTGTCACGAATGACCTGACCGCACTTCGGACAACGCTGCAGGGGTTGCGCGTTCTTCATGGGGCAGTATATTCGGGCTAATAACGGCCCGTGTCAAGCCCCAAGATTGTTCACCATCTACTGTCGCTATACTGTCCTGATTATGCGCCAGCAACCCGACATCGAGTGCGTTGGCGGTCCGTACGACGGATCGTTCGTGCCGACGTTCACCCCGCAGCAGCTCGTGGGCGTGCAGTTCGAACGCTCGATCGTCTTCCACGTCTACGAGCGGACGCGCGAGGACGACGGGACGTTCTTCTATCTGTACGTCGGCGCCCGTGAGCGCGCCGAAAAGACGGCTGCGGCGTAGCGCCCGGCTACCGCCTGGCGAGCCAGACCGCGCCAGCGCAGACCCCGGCGCCGATGGCCCGGTCAAACCACGGCTTGGCCGGCGACGGCACGCGTTTCAGTAGGTCAAGGTTGAGCGAGTCGAGCACGGCGATGCGCCGGCCGCGGTCGCGCGCGAGCGTGCAGCAGGCGTCCGCCACGCCCTTTGTCGAGTCGAGCGCCGCCTTCGCTTCCACCAGCACTTCCCGCGTCACCGTGACCGTGTCCGTATGATGCACGAGGGCGGTGTCGATCAGGCGTTGCAGCAGGGTGTCGGTGTGCAGCACCCGCCGGAAGACGACGGCCGTGTCCTTCTTCACGAGCACGAGCGAGTCGGTCGCCACCGCCGTTCGGAGTAGCGCGTTGGCCGACTCGAGCGTCTTGATCTGGGCGTCGCGCGCGCCGATCGCGCGCTCGTGGCCGCGCCAGAGGACGTAGACCAGAAAGAGCGCCGCCGCGGCGCCAACGATACGAGCGAGCTTTGTCAGGTCGATCATGGCTTAGCCTGGTAAGAGGTTGACCCATCGGATGAATCGGTCCTTCGCGGCCAGCCGCCACGGCCGGTCGCTGACGCACCATCCTTCCCGCATCGAGCTCCCTTCGTCCGCGTGCCGAACCGGGTCCAGCGTGTTGCCACTCACCGAGCGGATGGTCACGCCGTCCTTGACTTCGACGACGATGCCAACGTGTGCGAACCGGTTGAGGGAGTCGAAGTACACGACGAAGAGGTCGCCCCGCTGCGGCGCGGCGTCAAGGATGTTCTTCTTCGTGGCGAATGCCCCGAGCTCCGCGCAGGACGCCGTCAGCGGCAGCGGCCACGACTTGCCGAAGGTCGCCTGCCCGACCATCGCAACGAACGATGCGCACCACGCTGCGCCCGGCTTCAGGCCAGCCGTGCCCGTCACTTTCTGGCAGCGCTCGACAAAGAACCCCCCATTCGAACCGACCGGTACTTCCTGCGCGCCAACGCAGGCGAGCGCGACCTGAAGGAACTCGTCGATCGGCGACGGCGTCATGCGGGGTCAATCCCGCGGCCGTGGTCGCGGCGTTCCATGATCGTCTTCACGGTCTGGTCGACCGTCACCTTCGCGTCAGTCTGAGTGGTCTGTGAGCGCAGGGAAATGCGCGTCAAGAGGAAGGTGAACGTGCTCTTCCCGAACGCCACGGCAAAACAGGCGAGAATGACCCACAGCACATTCGCCGTGATGGTGTGCGTCTCTTCGGCGACATGCACGGCGAGCCCCGAGAAGACGCACGCGAGGATCCGCGTGAGTGAGAGTCCTTCGCCCCGCTTGTCCGTGAGCGGCCACATCAGGAACCAGAACGGTTCCGTGAAGATGAGCACGTACCACGGATGGTCCAGGTGTCTCCGGCGTTCGGGAAGTCCGGCCGTCATTCCAGGTCAACCTCGATTTCAAGTTTCTCGGCAATCCGAATCAGAATCTTCTCGACGCGCGAAATGCCGTTCGTGCTCGCCGCCTGTTTCGCGACGAGCCCGGACGACGGATCTTCCCGCGGTCCGTAGACCGTCTGTTCGATCTTCTGCACGCGGCCAGCGATCAGCGCCTCGAATCGCGAGATGCGCTTCCAGAACGCAATGACCATCGTGCCGACGCCGGTGAGCCAGCCGCCGGCCAGCGTCAGCACGAACTGCAGCCATGACGGGAGTTCCATGCCGGGACTGATCACGTCTTCCTCGACTCAATCCAATAGGAAACATCGGAGACGCGCGACACGAAGGTTGCGGCCTCGTTCTGCGCAGCAATGTCAAAGTTTGCCGTGCCGTCGATGTTGGCCGCACCGCCGGCCACGCGCACCACGTTCGCCGACACGTCGGACTTCTTGACCGTGTATCGGACACCGTCGCCTACGTTCCGCGGGTCTGGAAGGGTCTGCGTACGCATGCCGGCCGTGGCGTCGACCATCGTGAAGTGCTGATAGCCGGGAATGGTTACGCCGGTCGAACCGTTCTTCACCGGGACCGGCGCGGCCGTGTAGCGCCGGAGTTCGACCGCTACCGTGCCGTTCCAGACGAAGGTGATCGAACCGTACTTACCGTTCGGCGGGCATTCGAACTTCGGCCCGATCAGCACAAACTCAGTCCCAAAGACAACGTTGCCAGATGCGATGTCTCCACCGGAAGCATTCTTCACGAGAACCGTAAACTTTTGACCCAACGTCATGAATCCATAGTCCGGCGCTGAACTGGCAGGATCGGCGACATGGACTGTGAAGGCGCCACCGGTAACCGGCGTAATCACAAAAACCATTTCCGAGTTCGGGTCCCCAAGATCGCCGTGCAGCGTGGCGACGCCACCACCGGAAATGGCGACGGGAATCAGGTTCGAACTAAACGTCGTGCCTGTTTCGTCGACGAGCTTCCCGGTATTGCTCTCCTGGTAATAGTTTGGCCCCGCCGTGATCAGACTCGCCGTATCCGTCGATCGAACGATCGGCGTTGCCATCGAGGAAAAGTTGTTGTTCCAGATCGCAAGGCGAGACGAGGTAATCAAGATTGGAGCATCCCCGGTCACACTAAACCGGTCCACCGCGTTACGCGTGAAGATGAGCTGGTTGACGTTCGATGCTTTCAACAAAAACGCGTTCACGTATCCAACGTTGCCATCCCATTCATTGTCCTGGACCGATACAACCTCTGCACCCGTGAGCGCGGAAAGGTCTATACCAACCGAGTTGGCTGCCCGATAGTTGAAGGTGCACTTCTCGATTGTGAGTTTCTTGACCGAGACTGCATCTGACTTGATACCCGTGAACGCGCCCGAGCCGGGGTCGAAGATGCAACGCTGAATGTCGACGGTCGTCGCCGCGCCGGCGCGCAGATAGATCGCCACCCCGGCCATCTCCATCTCGCAGCGGTCGATGTACGAATACTCAGAACTGAAGTCGAGCCCGGACACCGCGAACGCCGATGTTCCTGCGGCCTGTTGGGAAAATGAGACGTCGAAGATGATGTTCCGGATCCCGTTCACGAACTTCAGCCCGTAATCCGCCGAGCCATAGTTCCGAAGCGAGAACCCGGCGTAGTTCGAGAACTGACCATTGTCCTGCAGAATCGCGCCGCCGGCGCCGGTGTACTTGATCGTCGACGCGGACGCGTTCGGCCCGATTACCCCCCACGGGGCGCCGAGCAGTGTGATCGGAGTCTGACCAGTGCTATACGTGATCGTGCTCGTCGTCTTGTAGGTGCCGGATCCGAGCAGCACGACGCAATAGAGCCCTGAGTTGATTGCGCAGTTGATCGCCGCCTGAATCGCTGCGGTGTCATCCGTGGCCCCGTCGCCCTTCGCGCCAAACCAGCGGACGTGCACCAGGTCCGAGTTCTTCAGCGCGATCGTGCCCTGTCCGGCCAGCGCGTTCGCGAAGACCTTCTTCAGCGGCGCAACGATCGGTCCATTGACCGTGATCGTGACGCCGTTCGCTGGTTGCAGCACCCCGCCGGCCGTGAAATCGAGGATGACGCCAGCGGGAATCGCAAGGTTTGATGCGACGCGGAACGTGCCGACGTTGATCGACGCCCGGCCCCCACCGACCGCGACGAGCTGATTGAAGAGCGCTGTCAGCGCTGCCGTGTCATCGGTCGCGCCGTCGCCCTTCGCGTTGAAATCGTATGGCGTGTACGTCTCGCGCGCCTTCTCGTTCATCGTCCGGATAACCGACCCGACGCCCGACTGCTGGAAGTTCTGGCTCGCGATAACGCTCGTGACGCCCTGCAAGCCGAGCCCGTCCGGCCGGACCTGCAGGTAGTACCCAGCGATGAAGTCCTGAATCGTCGGGTTGATCGTCGACGGCGGAATCGTACTCGGCACCTTGAACGACCGGTCGATCGCGTCCTGTTGCTGCTGCGCGAGCATGACGACCTGGTCGAGCCCGTCTTCGATGTTCGCCGGGAACATCGCGCCCTGATTTCGGATGTTGAGTAGCTGGGTGAGCGGACGCACCCGCTGAATTGTCAGGTGCTCGCCGGTCGCCAGCGCCGTCGTCAGGGTGATCGTGCCGCCGGTCCGCGCGCTCACGCCCGTCACCGTGAAGTCGGTCGGCCAGCTCAGCACCGTGACGTTGCCGGCCGCGTCCTGCTTCGTGACGTAAAGGTCTGTTTCCGCGTAGATGCGGAAGTTGTATGTGTACGGACCGGTGGATCCCGAGCCGGTGTAGTCGTTGCGCGCGATCGCAGATGTGACGGTCATCGGTCAGCGTCCCCCGGCCTGGCCGGTCAGAAGTCCCCGTGCACGGTCAACCGGCCCGGTCGGGCTTGCCTTGCCGGTGCGCACGTCGTGGAGATAGCCCAGCGGTTTCGCCAGCGTGCGCGCCGGCGTGCCGGTCAAGAGCCCGATGAGCGTCAGGACGTCCGTAATATCCTGCCGCGTCATCTGCCCGTGAATCAGATCATACGCGCCCGTCGTGGCGCCCGCACCTGCTTCCTCGAGACTCTTCACCGCCGGCGACGTCAGGATGTTGAAGTCGTCCGGCTTCAGCTTCTTCCCTTCGAGCATCTTCACAGCCGCGGTCGCTGCCGGACGGCCAACGACCGGCACGGCCGAGCCGAGCATCTCGACCTGACTCCCGAAGTAGAGCCGCAGCAAATCATCCGTCGGCCCGTCGTCGTCGTGGTCGATCGGCTTCCCGCTGAACGCCTGACGAATCGCGCCGCCCATGACGGCCGGCACCATGAAGCCGAACGTGTAGAGGAAGAGCAGGCGCCCGGCCCCTTTCTTCAAGCCCTGGTCACGAATGGTCTTCGCGAACTCGGCGCCCAGCACATTCGCCTTCGTGTTGTAGAAGCCGTAGAACATCCCGAAGAGCCGCTGCACCGGCGTTCCCGCCTCGAAGCGCGACAGGTCTTCCGGCGAGTACGAACCCAGCGCCGTCCGGATGACCGAATCGGCGTGCTTGATCGCCTCGGCTTCCTCAAGTCCCAGCCCGCCGAGCTTCTTCGACGTGGTCGCGTAGTCGTACGCCGCGCCCCACGTCGTGTTGTCCATGACCGACTGCACCGCCGCCATCAGGAATCGGCCGTGCTCGCGCACGAAGTCGGTGTAGCGCGTGGTGATGCCGGGGTCCAGCATGACCTTGTTTACGGCGTTGCGCGCTTCCATGAGCGCCGCCGACTCGCGCGTCCGCATCATGGCCGACTTCTCGTGGACGTCGCCGACGAACTCTTTCGGGTTCCGGATGTAGCGCCAGAACGACCCGAAGAGCCGGGTGCCCACCCCCTGCTTGATGACGACCGACGGGAAGTGCGTGAGCTGCTCGGCCAGCACGACCGAGTTGGCGAACATGATCTGCAGACCGCTCCGGTTCCGGAGCTCGCGCGCCGCCGTGTCCAGCCACCGGAGCCGGCCAGGCTCTTCCGAGCGCTGCGCCGCGGAGCGCTGCAGCCACGGCACCAGCACTTCCGACGCCAACGTCGGGTCCAGATCATCGAGGAACGGCCGGAACTGCGGCGACGTCACCATGCGCGCGACGTCCCGAATGTGCGGCTGAATCTCCGCGAACCGGAGCACCGCCGACAGGTGCGACGGCACCAGCGCGGCATCCATGATTAGCGGCTTCGTGTAGCCCTCGACGCGCGACTTCGTGAAGCCGGTGTACGTCGAGGGGAACATGAAGCTGTTCTGTGCGCCCAAGAGCGATTCCCGGTCTTCGTGTGCCTGCGCGTCCGTCACCAAGAAGGGGTCCGCCTTCGCCGGGTAGTAGCCGCCTTTGTACGTGCCGAACTCGTTCTCAAATGCCTTCGCGGTAATCTCGTCGAAGTAGCGGCCGTACATCTGCTTGTGCGCGCGCTGCGCGTCGGGCTTCAGTTCTTCCAAGAGATTCCAAACGGCCTGCGCGTAGTCGTAGTCGGCTTTCGTCAGGATCCCGTCGCGCCGCATCCGCGCCGTGAACGCGTCCCAGCGCGACGTATCGAGCGTGCCATCCTCAAACGTGTCGCCGAATGCCGGCCGGTCCTTCGCCGCGCCGAGCAGGAACTTCCGCAGGTTCGATTCGTTACCCGTGTGCAGCAAGGCGCCGAGTAGTTCCGTGCGGTCCTTGAACCGGTAGTTGAGCTCCGGCGCCTCGATGTCAGTCGCCGACTTCGCGCCCTCGAGCGTCTTCACAATCTCAGCGTACTTGGTCAGCACGTCGGCCAGCCGCACCCGGTAGCGCGTGGCGCCTTCCGACACCGGCCCGAACAGAAAGTTCGAGAATGGTCGCTCCGGGTTGTCGCCGTCCAAGTAATCGGCCAGGTGCTCGACGCGCGTCAGCCAACTCTTCCCCGACTGCAAGGTGCGCTTCGCCTTGTCCCATCCCGTCTTCGCGTGCGCGTAGCCTTCGCGCGGCGTCCGGCCCTTCGTCGAGACGCTGAGCTGCTGCGCCATCTGGTCCTGCAGTTCGGCCCGGTCGCGCTTGATGCCGTTGACCTCGACCTGCCGCGTCGTGCGTGACAGTTCCCACATCCCCTGCACCGTCTCCGAGAGCGCGCGAAACTCTTCCATCGACAACTCTTTGTAGTTCGTCGCGTTCGTGGTCGCGTCCTGCACCATCGGCTCGATGATTTCGTACATCGAGGGGTCGTAGTTCTTCATCTGTTTCAGGTACTCAGCGGCCGGCTTGTCGCTCCGGCCGATGCCGAACGCGGCCAGCACCGACCGTGCCGCGTTCACGAGGTCCAGATCGCGCGTGTCGGCCAGCTTGGCATCGCCGCGGAACACCTTCCGGAACTGATCGAGCGCGTCGTCGATCGTCTCGCGAGCGTTCGCGGCCGACCGGTAGACTTCCGTCGCCAAGAGCTCCCGACGCTTCGCATCGAATGCGGCCTCGACATCGCCCCGCAGGAACGCGTCGCGCGCCTCGCGCGCGGCCTTCGTGGCACCCAACCGGAACAGGTCGGGCCGGACGTCCTCGACCTTCGTCTTTCCGATGATTTCCGCCGCGCGCGCGCGAATCTCGTCCGTCGGAGGCACCGCCTTCGTGATCGTCTTCGTGAGCCCCTTGAACGCGGCCATGTTCTCGGATGCCAAGTGCTCGAGCTCCTTCCGGAGTAGCTGCACCCGCTTTTCGCCATGGAGCGCCTGCGTCGCCAGTTCGCGGACCTCGACGTCGGAGAGCCGGTCGCCATGCTCTTTCTGCATCCGGGCGTCCGTCGCAATCCGGATGGCCTCGTCGCGCTTCGGTGCGTCGGCGATCGCATCCAGCAGGATCCGTCCGGACTCAAAGCCGAACATCTCCGCGGCGACGTCCGGATGGACGCCTTCGGTCGCCGTGACGCCCTTCCGGATGATGGCCGGCGAGCGCTCCGACATCATCTCGCGTACGGTTTCGCGGTCGAGCTTGACCGCCACCGTGGCGTCGTCGAGCGGCGAGCCGTCGGGCTTCGTGCCCTTCCGCATCGCTTCCATCGCCTGGTAAAGCGGCGACGCGTCCACGCGGGCCGTCTCTTCGGCCTGAATCGGGTCGCGCCACGTCTTCCACTCGGACGACTCTTCGCGCCGAATCTGCTTCATCAGCCGCGTCGTCAGTTCTTCTTCGGCCGACTCGCGGGCTTCCGACACGGCCTTCGCGTACCGTTGCGCCTGGTCCTCGTTCATGCCAACGGCGCGCGGGTCATCGAAGAGCGGCGCGACGTCCTGCTCGTTCGCCAAGTCCGCAATCTCTTCCCGGCTCGCCAGCATCCGGTCGAAGACGTCGCGGACCTGCGGCGTCAGGTCGACGTTCAGGCTCCGCAGGTTCCGGTAGATGCCGAGCAGCCAGTTCTTGAAGCGGAAGAACGCCTGCCGGAGTCCAGCCGACGGCGCCTTCCCTTCCATCAGGTACGCCTCGAAGCCGCGCGCGAACTGCTCGTGCTGCTCGACTGTGAGCGGCTTCTCCCCTTCGGCGCCGACCCACTCCCGCACGGTGGCGTAGTCGGCCGCGATGTCCGGCGCCGCGTTCTCGGCCTTCGCCAAGTCGCCCAAGACTTCGAGATAGAAATGGCCCGTCTCGTGCAGGAATGTCGAACGGTCCGCCTTTTCGAGCAGCTCGATCTTGAACTCGCGGCCGTCGCCGAATGTGATGCGGCCGCGCGGGGCGCCGCCTTCCTTCTGCGCCTGCTCGAGCGTGCCGAACGGGAACGCGGTCGGTTCCTGCATCCGCTGTTCCTGATAGGCCGACATGTACGCGTCGGCCGGGTCCATGCCGCGGCGCTGGAACTCGGCCTCGAGCTTCGCCAGCGTCTTCGCGCGCGCCGCAATCCGGCCCATCGCCTTCATCGCGCCCGGCTTCATCCCGGTCCACGTCTCGCCGTAGTCCGTGGCGATCGACGTCGGCGCGACATTCTCAACGGCGTTCGCGTCCGTCAGCAACATGAACTCGTTCGCGAGCTCCTGATCGGTCGCTTTCGTCAGGTTCTTCAGCCGGCCACTCGCGGTCCGGGGCCGCGCCAGTTCTGCCGCGCGAGCCGACCCTTCCTCTTCGGAGAACCGCGCGGCTTCCGCCTCATCCGAGAACGTTGGCGTGATACCGCCCAGGAACTTTGCCCGGCTCTTTGCCGTCTCCGCGACCGCCGGTTCCGCGCCCTTCGCCGCCGTCTCGAGTTCCGCGCGCGCGCGCGTCAGTTCGGCTTCCTGCGCCGTCGCTGCGGTCGCCGCGGCCTTTGCGCGTTCGAGCTTCGTCACGACCTCCTGCGGCGTCTCGCCGCGGCCGATCGTGAGCCCGTACCGCTGGAAGAGCGCCGCCGGATCCATCCCGGCACGCACCGCCAGCGTTCGGAACGCCGCCTCGTACACCTGCGCCTGGCTCTTCGCCGCGACCGGGCTGATACCGGCTTTGAGTAGCTGGTCTTCAACCGACTGCCGGATGCGTTCGGCGGACGCTTCCTGCGGGGTCTGCTGGCGCGGTGCTGTCGCTTCGTCTGCCAGTTCCTTCAGCGTGGCCGGGAGCGCCTGTAGGTACTCCTTCGCTTCGCCCAGCGTCGGCCCGTCGAGCCGGGTGCGCGCGATGTTGAGCAGCCCGTCCCAATGCTCGGTCGGCGCCACCTTCGCGACGTAATCGCCGAGCGGGATGGCAAGCGCCGAGCCGGTCGTCACGGCATCGTGATACGCCTTCCCGCCGTCGCCCATGACGTCGGCCGCGATCTGTGCCGGCGACTTGCCCTGCTCCTGCCAGTGCTTGTCCCAATCGGCCTGCTGGAAGTACACGGTCGCCGCGTCGCGCCCGCCGGTCGCTGTCTCGACGAGTGCCTTGATGCGTTCCGGCGTGCTCGCGGCCGTCTTCGCTTCCTTGACCGCCTGTCCGATTTCGGCCAACACCTGCGCGTCGTGCTGGCTCCGCATGGCGTCCTGCGCGCCCCGCGTGACTTCTTCCGCCGCGCGCACCGGGTCCGGATGGAAGAGCGCGCGCCGCGATGCGCCGATCGCTTCGGTCGCCGCACCCACGCCGAGCATTGAGAGGGTCGTCGAGATAGCCCGACCAGGGCTCGCCTCGTCGCCCTTCGCGACCTGCCCGGCTTCCTGACCGGCCGCGACACCGACCGCCTGCACGCCGACGTCCCCGGCCTTCGCTGCGGCACGCACCGCCGTCCCGGCACCAGCGCGCTCGGCCACGCCCGCCAGCTGCCCGGAGAAGCCCGAGAAGAGCGCCATGACCCCAGCGCTCGTCAGGCCAGCCTTCTCGGCCTTGCTGCGCACGCCAGCCATCAGCGCCGGCTCACTCAGCGCGTGTTCCACGGCCGCGGCGTCCGTCAGGTCCACACCGCGCTTTTCGAGTTCGGCTTCGATTTCCGACCCGACGTTGACCGGAGCAGCGCCGGCGAACGTTCCGGCGATGCTCCCAGCCAGCCCACCGATACCGGTGCCGATGACCGGGAAGAAGCTGCCAATGCCGGCGCCAGCGAGCCCACCCGCTGCGGCTGAGCCCAGCATCGGCACCATCGACGCCAGACTCTCGATGCCCTGATAGATGAGCCCGCGCGGCCGACTGATGGCCGCACCGATCAGGCTGAGCGCGGCCGAGAGCCCCCGGTAATCACCGACCGCTCCCGCCACCCCGGCGCCCGGCTGACCGCTCGCCCCGTACGCCCGAAGCGCCATCAGGACCGACTCGCGCTTCAGGTTCTCCTGGTTGATGACGACGTCCCGGCCCGCGCGATCGACGTCCTGCTCATGCTGCGCCATTGCGGCGCGGAACTCTTTCGCGTAATCCGGTGCCTGCTCGCGCAGCGAGTTGCCCCGCTGCTTCATGTCGGCGATGAACTTCGCAGCTTGCGTCGGCGATGTGAGCCCGTACGCTGCGGCGAGCAGCCCGGCCGACCGCGCCAAGTCCGCCATGCCGGTCGCTTCGGCCGTGCCGACCTGGTCGAGAATCCCCGGCGTGTCGTCCTTCGTCGGCGCGAGCAGCTTCGCACCTTTGTCGACCTGCGCGAGCGGCGCCATCTCGTGCTTCGCCAGCGTCGCGTTGTCCGGGTCCGCCAGCCAGTTCGCGAAGGTCGGCGAGATGCCGGTCATCGCGTGTTGTTGCTGCTGGTCGGAATCCGCCTTCGCGAACTTGTCGAAGTTCCGGTCGATGAAGTCCGGCAGCACGTTCCAGCGGTCGGCCATCTCGACGACCTTCGCCCAGCGCGCGTGATCCCGCTGCGCCGCGACGAACGCCGAGCCCTGCAGTACCGGGTCCGGCGGCGGATTCTTCGGCCGCTTCACCGCCGGCTGCTTCTGCCCGCGCGTGACCGGCCCCTGACCAGCCGGCGTCCCGCCGGGGGCGGTCCCTTGATCATCTTCAGCGAGCAGCCGCGGGAAGAGCGGCGCCGGTGGGGTCGGCTCGCCCTCGAGCTCCGTCGCGACGCCCATCTCGTCAGCGAGGTCGGCCACGGCCCAAGCTCATCAGGTATTCGCGGTACGCGGTGATCATCGTCTGGTTCGTCACCGGCAACCCACGCGACCGGAGCTGCTGCCGGAGCGCGTCGCGCTCGGCGCCCGGAATGTCGTTGGGCGTCAGAATCAGCGTGTCTTCCGGCCCCATCTGGTCAAGCCGCTTGCGCACGGTGTTCCTGCCCCAGAGCGCGCCCGGTGTCGACACGACGTGTTCTGCCAGGACGTCGTTCGCGATCTTCGTGACCTCTTCCGCCGTGGCCGGCCGCTTGGCGTGCGTCTCGAGCTTCAGGACTTCCGAGTTGATGGTCTGCCGGAGCCCGTTCACAACCGCGGCGTCTTCCTTCTTCGCGTTCGGCTGCGTGGCGTAGCCCAAGCCCGCGCCGTGAATCGCGTGATCGACGATTTGCTCGTTCGTGAAGATGCCATTCAGCTTCTTCTCGGCCGTCTCGTCCTTCGCCTTCAGCCCCTCCTGCACGCCGACGATTTCCTTGAAGTCGCTCTCGGACAAGAGCCCCTTGTACCGGAGCAGGTTTTCCTTCGCGAACTCGTCCCGCGTGGCCGGATTCGCCGCCGCATTCCAGAGCTTGTACCAGACCGACAGGTCCGTCTTGATCGGCGTTCCTTCCGACAGCTTTTTGGCATAGCTCCGCAGGTCGCTCCGCTCTGACAACGAGAGGTTCTTCCACGTCGACGGCTTGACGTCTTCCAGCCGGCCGCGGCGATCGACGGCGTCGGACGCTTCCTGATACAGCGCGTTCCGCCGCGCCGTGGCTTCGGTCTTCCGTTCGGCGAACTCCTGCCGGACGAGCGCTTCCGTCTCCTGGCGAACTTCCGGGTCGCCGATCTTCCGCACCTCGTCGATCGCACCCTTCTCGTCCACATCGGTCTTGATGATACGGTCGAAGTTGTTCTGCGCCTGACCGAGTATCGAACCCGTCTTCACGAGCTTCTCGACGTCGCCGATCTGGCTTCCGAGAATCTCGCCTTTGTGCTGGTCCAAGTACGAGCGCGCCGTCACCAGCTGCCGCTCGTCCACAAGCTGCTTCAGGAACGCGACGTGCATGTCACTCGCGACGGCGCCCTGCGCCTCGTCGATCTTCTCCTGCGGCGCCCCAATCCGCTGCAAGTGCTGCGTCAGAGCGATCTGCTGGTTGGCAATCGACAGCGAGATGCGGTCCGGCAACCCGCTCGCCAGTGCCGCATTTCGTTCGTTCGTCAGGTACGAATCCGTCTGCTGCGCGTCGTACAGCTTCCGCTGCTCGGCGACGTGCGTCTGCACGGTTGAGTTGAGCGACACCTGATGCATCGCCTTCATGCGCTCGAATGCGAGCCGCTGCGTGTCGTCGACCAGCCCCTTCCCGATTTCGTCGGTGCCCTTCTGCCATTCCTTGTCGACGTCGTCCGGCGCCGTGAACGCCTTCTCGCCGGTGCGTTGCTTCGCCATCAGGGAGAGCCGCTCTTCGAGCGACGACAACTGGCTGCCGAACCGCGTCTGCGCGACCTGGTCGGCCTTCTCTTTCTCATCGGCGAAGTGCGCGCGCGCCTCTTCAATCAGCGGACTCAGATCCGGCGTACGTGCCGCCGCCCCGCCGCCGAACGCCTCGACCGGTGCCGATGCGCCGACGCGGACCCCCGGCAGGGGTTCCAGCCCGACCGTCGGCACGCGCGGACCCGTCGGTACCGTCGGCATTACGACCGCTTCTGGCGGTAGACGCCGTAGGTCTTGCCGACACCCGTGAGCAACGTGTTCAGCGTGTCCGTGGCGTAACCCATTGCGGTCTGCTCAGCGGCTGACCGTGCGACCTTGCCTTGCAGCCGGTAGCTCTCCGCCGACGTCGAGAAGCCCCACGCTTCCCGTGCGGCGTTGTTCCGAATGGTCGCCACGTCGAGAGCGCCCAGCCGAGCCTCGTTCTCTTGCACATCGAGCGGGGAGCCGACGTCGAGCCGGAGCCCCTGCGCGCCCATTGCCGCACGGCTCGCGCCGACGGCCTGACGGGTCTGTGCCCCCCGGACGCCGGCCGCAATCTCGCCGCGTGCGATCGCGTCGGCCGACTGCAGGTCCGCGATCTGCGCATTCCGCTCGTCCGCCGCGGACTCGAACGCGCCCTGCGCGCGCGCCGCCCCGGCCTTCTGCCGGTTCGTATTCGCGGCCAGAACGGTCTGCGTCCCTGTGAGCAGGAACATCCCTGCGGTGGCTGACATTACGCCCCCCTCGCCGTCACGGCGTGGCGCTCGAGGTAGCGAAGCGCCCTCCGCTTCGCCGCGAGTTCGGTGCGCTTGCCAGCCATTTCATCGACGAGCCGCTTGATGCCACGGCGCAGTTCTTCGGCGTGCTGCACCCGGTCCGGAACGTGGTGCACTCGGCCGGCCGACAACGTGAAGTTTCCGCCCTTCTCCGGCATAGTCAGTCTCCTAGCACGTAGGCGAAGATGAGCGGCGCGACAATCGTGGCGTCGGAGTGAATGTCGAACATTGGCGTGTCGACGTCGAGCTTCGACCAGGTGATCTTCTCGCGCGGCTGCGCCCCCGAGTAGCCGCCGTACGAAACATGCGCGTCGGTGATCTGTGCAAAATACGCCCAGAACGGCACCTTCTTCTGCATCTCGGTCAAGAGGTACGGCACGACGCAAATCGGCCCGTCGCCCGCAATGCCGCCACCGATCTGAAAGAACCCGATACCGCCCGGTGTCTGCTTCGCCGCTTTCTCGTACCAGCGGCCCATCTCTTCGAACCACTCGGTGCCGTCGCGCACGACGCGAGTCTTCAGTTCGCCTTTCGCCTGAAGCGACGCGTAGAGGTTCCCGGTCGTCGAGTCTTCCCAGCCTGGCGTGAAGATCGGCAGGTCGACATCAGCCGCGGCGAGCATCCACGCGTTGGCGGGATCCCCCTCGTACTTGTCGGCCAGCACCCCAGATTTGATGACCCGGTAGAGGAACTGGTACGGGAAGAGCCGCTCGCCGGCAGCGTCCGCCTTCTTCCATTCGGCCGTCAGCGCATCGCCGAGCGGCTTCATGGCTTCGGCTTCGGGAATCGTTGCGTCCGTCACCCGCGGATGTCCCTTCTTCGCGAGCGCCATTTCCTGCTCCGGCGTCAGACTCGCATAGTCGGGGAGATACGTGTACGAGTTGAACCCGATCAGGTTGAACAGGTCTTCCTCGAGGTTCGCCCCCGTGCAGCCGATGCCACACACCTTCCGCTCACGAATCATCCGGGCGAGCGTGATGCCGAGCTGCGCCGTCGACATGGCGCCGGCCAGCGTGACGAACATGTCGCCGTCGTCCTGCAGGAGCCGCACCCAGCCGCGCGCCGCTTCGACGGTCGTCGCCGCGTTGTAGCCCTGGTAGTTCGTCTCCATCCACTGACCCATCGGTCCCGGCGCCCACCCCGGAATCGGCTTGTCTTTGGTCTTCGGCATCGTCAGTTGGGGGATGGAATGAAGCCGAATGGAATCACGGCGAGCACATTGAGCGGTAGCGGATCGACCTGTCGGAGAAACACCCGGCCGTTCGAGTTCCACTCGCCCTGGATGTCCATCTTCACGTAGTCGGTGGTCAGCGAAGGCGCCACGGACTGATCATCGTTCATCGTCCGAATCTTCTGCTCAAAGAGCTTGTTGGAGCCGCTCCCCGTGCCCGTGCCGTCCGCCGGCGCCTGCCGCCCGTACCAGAGTCCGCGGCTCGCCTGAATCCACGCGCCGATGCGCGTGATGGCGATGTTCGACTCTTTCAGCGACGGCCCCTGCGGGGTGTCGATGTCGAGCGTCTCCAAGTCGCCTAGGTACGGCAGCCCGACCCGGATGTGCGCATACGGCTGGTCAAGTATCACCTGACCGCCGCTCACCGTGATCGTCTCTGCGCCCGGATTATTCGGGCTCGCCACGACGAAGCCGTCGGCGAAGATCGAAACGGCCTTCCCTTCGAGATGGTCGAGCCCGGCGACGCGCGCGACGGCCCGGTCCCAATCGGTGATCGGCGCGTTCTGCATGTCCGCAGGCACGTCGATGTCGGTCTGCACATTGACCACCGTCGGGCTCGTGTACGCGAGAATCTTCGCCTTGACCTCGGTGCCGGCTGCGTCCCGCAGGAACCGCGCGTCGCCGACGTTGCTAGCCGCAAACTCGGCCGAGCTCGCCGTCAGCGTCAGGACGTCATCGAACGTGAAACCCGATCCCGAGAGCGTGAGCTGGACACCGCTGGCGCCCGCGTCTCGGCCGTCGTATTCCAGCGCCGAGTCGATGAAGGATGCCTGGCCGACGACGTCGAGCAACACCAGTGAGCGCATCCGCTCGATATACCGCTTCGTCTGCCCGTTGATCGTGCGCCGCACGACCACATAGGCCCGGTGCTCGTTCCCCTCCGGAATCACGCAGACGTTTTCGAATGCGCCGTCCGTGTCGTGGCGGTGCCACGCCATCAGCTGCTCGTCCTCGTTGAACGTGAAACCGAGCAATGTGCCGTCAGAGCGGACCGCCCAGGTGATGTAGTTCGGCACCTGCGCATAGTCGAAGTCGACGAGCGTGTACCCGTCGAACATGTGCGTCGCGTACTCAGTCAGGTCGCGCCCGGCGAACGTGTAGTAGCCGAGATAGATGTTCGCTTTGAGCTCAAGGATGCGCGTCGCCAATGCCTGCACGAACAGGATGGCGTTCACAATCTTGACCGGTGCCAGCGCCGCCGCTCCGTTGTAGGAGCCGACCCGTGGGTTGATCGACGACGGCGTCAGCACCCCGTTCGCATCGCCCTCGATTAGCCACTCGGCGCCTTCTGTCCCGACGATCAGCTTCCCCAAGTCGAGGATGTGCCGGATGGTCGTGATTTCGGCGTTCGTCAGCGCGAAGATGACGGCATCATCGTCCTGCAGCGGCGACGACGTATTGAAGTTGTGGTAGTTCCCGGTCTGCGAGCACCAAATCTGGTTCGGTGCGTTGTTCGTCCCGCCGAGCACGAGCCGCTGCTGGTAGTAGCCCACGACGGACGGATAGTCGCCAGCTGCTTGAAATCCCGTGAACGGAATCGGCGGGCTCTTTGTCGTGTCTGCCACCTGTCCCGCGTCGACAAAGTTCAGGCTCGTCGCTTCGCCGATGAAGCTGTATGCGCCGTACCCGCCGCCGCCGCGCGAGCGATAGACGTTGTAGCTCCCCGGCGTGCCCGTCGCCGGCGCTGTCCAGGCAAGCGTGATCGGCTTGTTCTGGTTCGGCTCGCCCTCGACGAGCAGCGCCAGCACCGGGTTCGAGACGAGCGATTCTTCGCCCGTGGTCGCATCGACAGCCGTGACGAGCCAGAGATACGGCGCCCCGATGCCGGTCGGTGTGCCGCCGCTCAGCGTGAGCGTCTGCGGTGGGCTGATTTGCGGGCCGAACGCGACCGCCGCGAAGGTCCAGCTCGTGCTCGACAGCCGCTTCAGTTCGTACACCGGATAGCTCGGGTGCACGATGGTCATGGTGTCGGCCTGCTGGACGTACCGGAGCGTCGCCAAGTCGCCCGCAGCATACGGCGTCGCGATGAGCACGCTGCTGATGAGCGCGCCGCTCTGATAGACCCGGATGTAGTTCGGGCCGAACTCGAGCACGTACGCCTGCGTGTTGTTGAAAACGAATTTGATGAGCCGTACGACTTGGTCGGCGCGCGTCTCGTTGATGAAGTCGAAGCCGGGCCGATAGTTCGCGCCGCCTTCGCGCTGAATCAGGAAGTTCCGACAGGTGCGCAGGCCGACCGCATAGCGCGCGACGTCCGTCCGGCCGTAGAGCGCCGGCGACAGTTCGCCCGCCGCGAAGGATCGCTGCGCCTGATTCGCCACCGGGTCAGCCGCGCGAACGAATGAACTCGGAGTCCACCGGCATGTCCGGCTGCTCCTGGTCCTTTTCCCTTGCGACCGCCTTCGCCATCGAGAATATGTAGAGCTTGAACGCGCGGTCGCCGAGCTTGAACTTGTCGCCGCCCGTGAGGCTCGGCGCCATGTAGAACGCCAGCTTCGCGGCCACGCCCTGGGCGAAGTTCGGCGGGTAAAACGTCTGGTCGTCCTGCTGTTTGATGTACTCGATCATCGGCAGCTGCGGCTGATTCGTCGTCGCCGAGATGGGCGGGAAGTCGGTCAGAATCAACATGCCGACGTCGTCGCTCGTCAGACGGAATGCGACCCGCGATTCCTGTGTCTCGAAGCGTCCGCCGTAACTCGACGCCACGATCGGGAATCCCGCGATCGAGATAGTGATGGGCGTACCGACCGGCAGGATCCGCCGCATGAAGAGGCAGTCCGTCGGCAGCCGGTAGCTGTACGGCCACTCCGGCGTCGGCTGCGGCGACGGTCCCTGGACTAGTGCCGGCGACGCGAACTGCGTGGCGAACGTCCACGGGAAATCTTCGAGGAACTCGTCGATGACCTGATCGTAGAACGTGCGGCACGCGTCCCCCGCGGCCGACTGATCGTTGTCGAAGTCGACCAGCCCCGCGCTCTGGCCGAGATGCCGGAGCGCCATGTTACAGATCGACACCTTGTCCGCGATGATCTTCGACATGGGGTTCTCCTAAAGCGCGAGCATCTTGGACAAGCTCTGAATGCGCGGCGCGAGCACCGCCGACACAAGGGCGATGGGCGAGCCATCGGTCCCATTCTCGTCGTAGCTCCCG
This sequence comes from Thermoanaerobaculia bacterium, assembly GCA_036383875.1. GTDB lineage: Bacteria > Acidobacteriota > Thermoanaerobaculia > Gp7-AA8 > Gp7-AA8 > QHVT01. The sequence continues at coordinate 12,412 of DASVNL010000082.1, read as the reverse complement.
AGTTGCATGGTGCCGGCCGTCCACGCAACAGCAAGAGCCAGCGTTCCCGCGTCCACGCCGACGCCGACGGACCCGTCATTCCGTACAATCGTGATGTCAACGTGTCCATCCGCATACAGGCGACAGAGTAGCCGGACCCGATTGCCCACCGCAGGTACGGGAGCAGGACTCGTCGCGATGCGATTGCTCACCCCGTTCTGGTGTCGGAATCTGGGCGCATTCGCCCCGTTGTATTCGCAGTACGCCTGGGGATTGACGCCGCCGGCCCCGCCGCCCAGCGAGAAGATGCCGTTCCCGTGTGTCGTGAGGAAGAAATCGAGCAGGAACGAGAAGGACGCTGGCGGGTTTGCGAACGACGGGATATTGAACTTGAAGACCTCGAAGTTGCGCGTCTCTGACGCCGCATTGTCGGTGAGCGTCCCAATCTCGCTCGTCGCTTCGATGCCGTTCTCGTTCTGGAACCAATCGACCGCGATCTTGTCGCCGGCCGTCACGAGCCGGAACCCGACGGTCGGGTTCGCCAGCGTTTGCGTCGGAATCGAAACGCGCGTGTAGGCAGCCGTCAGGGTCACGGCAGTCCACGTCGCACCGTTGTCCATCGTCATGTCGACTTCGCCGGTCCCGATCAGTCGCTTGACCCAGCAGGTTTGGAACCGGGCTTTCGACGCGTCGGTGATTGCCTGCAAAATCGTCGCGTTCGCGCCGAGCGCCAGCAGCGAACTCGCGGCGTTCGCTGTTCCGTCGATACCGACCTGATCGCGCAGCGGTGTGACGCCGCCGCCGCCCGACACCCACGCGGCGTTCGTGAAGTCGCGTTTGTGAATGGCGACATTGGTTCGCGTGAGTGTCTCGATCAGGAACGTCTTGACGCCGTTGATGTAGTGCGCGTCGCGCTTCACCCCATCCGCCGCTTGCTTCAGCGTGCGGGTGACATCGAAATAGTTCGCGATGCCCGTGCGTGTAAACACCGGATTCGTGACCGTGTAAAGACCGGGCCGGACGCGCGCCCAACCCCCCGGCACCGTCCGGGCGTTGTTGCTCTCCAAGAGCCGCCGGCTCGACACGGTCAGCTCGCGTTCGGTTCGCAGCGCAGCCAGAGCGTGATGTCGTACGTCGCACCACTGATCGCGCCGTTCGACGTCAGCAGGATGGACCCCTTGTTGTCGGCGTTGCCGGCCGAGGGGTCTGGCTTGCCGCCTAGTTTGATGTTGTCCTGGGTGCCCCCCACGCCTGACGCCTTCGACACCATGCCGCGAAAGTCCTCGTATCCGGACCCCGAGAGCAGCATCGCCACGTTTTGTGCCGCCGTGCGGTCCCAGCCGAGCTGGATGAACGAATACCCCTGAATCGCCCAGCGGACCTGCTCGATGCGCAGCCCCGACGGCTGGATGCCGAAGTAGTTCAAGATGGTCGCGATGTCGACCTTCTTGATTCCGCTCTCGCCGGTCCCGTCCGAGTTACCGGTCAGGTGGACAACAACGGTGCTCGCCTTGCCGCCGGTCGGCGGGAAAATCTGGGTCGTGGTGACGGTATCCGCCATCGTCCTGCTCCTAGTCGATCGCGCGCGGTGGCGCGGTCAGAAAGTGAACCCGCGGGGACTGCCTAGACCTACAGAACGTTCGTCGGCCGCGAATGCGTGATGGTGCGACCGCCCTTCGCCGAGACGGATCCGTGAATCACTTCCGGGTGTCCGGCCGAATCGAGTTCGGCATCGGTGACGCTGTCGGGATCCTCGACGAGCTCGACCCACGCCGGCAGCTCAAACTGCCCGCGGGGCGTCTCGATGATCTGTGCGCCTTCGACCTCGTGCTCGTCTTCGCCGAGCGGCCACGTCCGCATCTTCTCGGTCGCCATCTCGAAGACTTCGCCCTCGTTCCGGATGATGATGTTCGTGTCGAGCCCGTAGAAGCCCTTTTCGAGTGCGCGCACCAGCACGAGCTCCGGCGGCTCTCGCGGCGTCTCCGGCTGAACGATCATCGCCCGCTTCGGCTTGATGCCCTGGTTGACCGCCGCGCGCGCGACCGGACGGTCACCCGTCTTGCCACGCGCCGGTTCCATTCCCTTTTTCGTCTTGCCGACGACTCTTGCCTTCGGCTTTCGCTCGATGCGTTCCTCGAGCTTCTCCTTGATATCCGTCATGGTCTGCTACTCCTATGGGACCGAAGTCCCTTCTGGCGTGCCGACGCCGGGGCGGAAGCCTGCGACGTCGGCACGCGTGAAGGTTCTGGTTACAGCGGGTTACAGCACCTTGATGAGCGTGGCGTACGCCCGCGACATCTGCACCATGTGCTGCGGCGCAATCCACGCCGTCACCGTGACCGCCGCCGTGCCCACCGCCAGCACGGCCTGCATCCCGATGTACCGACGCGTAATCGTACCGGTCGGCCACGGGAAGACGACGATCGCGCCCGCGACGAGAATCGCCGCCGACTGCGCGTTGGTGAACGCGTACTTCGCGAGGATTTCCTTGTTCACGGTGAGCGCCGCGTCGTCCGCCTGGATGGCGTCGAACTCGTACGTCTCACCGCCCGACGTCACCGCAGCGACGCCGACCGAGAGCACCGTCGCAATCGGCTGGCCGATGGTCGGGTCGCGCCGGGTCGCGCTCGCGACCGCATCCGCGCCCAGATCATAGGCGTTGGTGGAAACGGCCGTGCCAACGGTGAGTGCCACCGCCTCCCACAGAGCCGTCTGAGAATCACGAAACATGAGGTTGTCTCCGTTGAATGAATGGTTGAGCGAGTCCGGCTTACCCAACCGCTCAGGTCACGCGCGATTCGGTGTTGAGCAGCGAGTCGCAGCGACGAATCGGGATCCCGCGGAACGTCGGCGTGTTCTTGCCGTCGACGTCCTCGTACTTAAGCTGACCACCCGTGCGCACGTCTTCCCGGCGCTGGATGTCCAGCATCTCGAACACCGTGCGGTTCATGTAGAAACACGCGCGGCCCATCGCGAGATTCGGAATGCGGTTCAGCATCCGAATCATCTTGTTCTGCAGGTCGGTCGGCGTGACTTCCGCGACCAGGTTGTTCACGTCGATGTTGCAGAGGCGCACGATGTAGCGCCAATCCTCGATCGCGATGCCGCAGTCCCAGACGAACTGCTCCTGAAACGCGCGCATCCGTGACGTGCCGATGCCCGTCGAGAGCTGCACCGTCTGCTCGCCGAAGTCGTTCGCCTGCAGGCCCGCCGTCGAGCCCTTCGGGTAGATGCCGAAGGCGGTGTTCTCGCCCCACAGCACGAGCCAGACCGACGTGTTGGCGGAACCCGTTCCGCCGCCGTCGATGATGTTCTGCTTGCCGAGCGTGCCCGAGACGGTCGAGAGCGTACCGTAGCGGGGTGAGAGCCCGGTGAACTTCTCCGGATTGACCCCGGAGTTGCCGTAGAAGAGGACCGAAGCGAACTCCTGATTCATCGCCTCGAGGAACGCCTTCGCTTCCGAGAGCCGGAACGCGCCGACGTCGCCGTTCAGCTTGGCGAGCGCGACGTCCACTTCCGACCACGACTCGAGCTTGCCGCACGCGTCGTCGATCTGGGCCTTCGTGCTCTTCGACGGCACGACGCCGTTGTTGAGCAGACGCCATGTCACCGACGGGAGCGCCGTGCGCACCGTCGTCCGATGCCCGGTCGGCAGGTTGCCTTCCTTCCAGGGCAGGTCGATCAGGATTTCGTTCGTGATCGCGAGCAGCTCGATCACGTTCGCGACCCGACCGTTGGGGTCCAGACCCTTCGCGAAATCGAGAAGGGTGAGGACGGTTGAGCCAACTGCGGCCATGATGTGTTACTCCTTTTTGGCGGCGCCCGTGCCGTCTTCGCCGTACATCGCCGTCTTGGGCGGCAACTTGCCCGGCTTCTGCGACGACGGGGCCAGGATGAGAGTGCTTTCGGACATCGCCGCACCGATCTTCGACAGCAGGCGAATGGCTTCCGGGTGTGAACCCAGACCACTCTCGTTCAGGAACTTCGCCGTGGCAGGACCGCCGAACTGCGCCAACACCTTCTGCGCGAGTTCGACCGAGTTGGCGAGTTTCTCTTCCGTCCCACCAATCTCCGCGTCCTTCAGGGCGTCGGCCTTCCACTGTGCCTGCGTCTCCGACCACCGGGTTCCCCCCGGCTTATTCGCCTCGACCTGTGCGGCGTTCACGGTCTTGATCTCGGCGAGCGTGGCATCGAGAAGCTTCTGTCCGGCGTCGTTGCTGAGTCCCAACTCGCGCGCAATGGCGGTTGTCCTCTCCACGACCGCGGGATCGACCTTCTCACCTGCCGGCAACTTGAACTCGTATTTGTCCGGCGCCTTGCTGGTCGCGGCGGATGAGGCCGAAACGGCTGCGCTGGACGATGCCGCGGCGGATGATGCGCTCGCCGCGCTGGAAACGGGTGCCTGTGACGCACTCGACTGTGCCGCCGATTGGCTGGTGGCAGCACTCGATGGCGCCGCGGCTGACGCTGAAACGTGCGCCGAGTCGGCCATGTGCTAGTCCTCTTTCGTTGGGGGAGCATCTTCGCGAAACGCCTCTCGCTTCGCGTGTTCGATCTGCATTTGAATCCACGCCTCTGGATTGGCGCGCTGAATCCACTTGATGAGCCGGCTAGCCCAATCGTGCAGGGCCGCGCGCGCATAGACCTCCGAGCTCGTCACCATCATCGGCTCGAACATCCCGCACTCGTCATGAATGAGGGTCCACAGCACGCGGCGTCCGGCTGACGTTTCGAGCAGCTCGCGCAGGTCCACGTCGGCCTGCTCCTTCCGGAGCGCCAGCACCTTCTCGGCGTTCTTGACCTGGTCGGCGTCCGACGCGTTCCGGACGAGCTGCCGCGGCCGTTGGGGACTCTGTGTCATTACCAGCCCCCAGCCTTCGCGGCGTCCGACGTCTCGAAGGCGCGCGCCGCAACCCCGTGACTGCGGACCTTCTCGGACGGGGCGACGTCGTGCGTGACGATCGCGCCGAGCGCCACCCGTGCGCCCATGCCAATCCGAATCCCAGGGCAGAGCTTGGCGCCAAGTCCAATCGAGGACGCATCCTCGATGACCGGCGGCTCGGCCGTATAGTGAGGGTCCGTTGGCGCAGGGACGCGCGGGGTGCGATCGTCGCTACAACCGACCTGCGGGCCGATGAAGACCCACTTGCCGATCTGTGTGTTCGCGGGCAGGAAGACCTGGGAGCCGATACGGGTCCGGTCGCCGATGGTCGTACCGCGGCCGACTTCCGACCCGGCCCCGATCGAGCACCACGCGCCGATGACGACGTCGGCCAGAATGTTGACGTGCGCCCAGAGGCGCGTGTGCGGACCGATCTTGACGCCGGCGGCGATGATCGTGTACGGTCCGATGTCGACGGTCGGGTCGATTTCGGCACTCGGATGAATCTGCGCTGTCGCGTGAATCATGCGGGAATCCCGAAGCTGGATTTGAGAATGGAAAAGCCGCTGGACCGGATGCTGGCTTCCAGCGACGCGGCGGACGAGTTCATGGACGTGCTGACGCTGTTTGCGGACGCACTGACGGAGTTGCCCGAAATCGAGATGCTGGCGGCCGAGAGGCTCGTCGAAAGCCGAGACGCGGTCGAGCTCGCCGCCTGCGCGGTTGAGAGCGCGGCCGATGCCACGGTCGCGTCCGAGATTTGCTTGATAGCCCCCGTCGTATCGGTCGAGTACCAGCCCGAGCCTTCCTCGTAGTACAAGGTGTCGCCCTGGGCGAGCGTGACCACTGTGAGGATGTGCGTCACCCCGCCGTCGACGTACTGCACCGTGACCGTGATCGACGCGGTGTCCTGATTCGAGAGCGACGCGAACTTGAGCCGCCGGCTTCCGTCGGCAATCGTGTCCGGCGCCGGCACGACGTCGACCGGATTCGCATCGTTCGTGCTGACAAAGTTCGTGTGCACGGGACCGCCTTCGCCGTCCTGCCACGACGCAATCCACGGGCTCTGGTTGGTCACAACCGGACCAGCCAAGAGCGACTGCAGCTTTCGCGTGACGGTGTCGAAGGCGATCATCGCGCATTACCCGGCCACTTCCGGTGTCTCTGGCGTCTCTGGCACGCTCGCCGCGTCCGCCGGCGCGACTGGCGCTGCATCGGTCAGCAGGGTGAGCCGCGGCTTCATCAGGTCTTCGATGTCGCGGATGCCCTGCGCGCTGGCGATCGCGGCGCGAATCGTCGTTGGCAACGCGTCCGGCAGCCCACCCATCGACCAGTTCGTCTGCGGCCGGTCCAGAATGCGCTCGTACACGTTCACCATCGCGCGCGCCATGTCGACTTCCGTCGGCACCGGCAACTTGTCCGCACGCGGCTCGACGTTGCCGCGACCGATGTCGATGATGGCCTCTGCCTGGCGTCGGTCGTCTCCTTCCGGAATCCAGAAGTCGGCGTACCGATTGCCCACGTAGCTAATGACCTTCGCGCCGGTCGCCGCCGCCTCGAGCGACATCCGGTTGTGGTCGCCGTAGCGCACCGGCGAGATGTAGTAGTCGACTGACTTCAGGATGTTGCGCAGGTCTTCGTGCTTGTAGGCCCACGACCCGTAGACGCACCCGTTCGCGCAGCCGTAGCGCGCGGCCATCGCGTCGACGAACCGCTGGACGCCGCCCGGAATATTCGCGACATGCAGGACCGCGTACGGCAGTTCGCGGCGAATCGCCTTCCACATCCGCAGGATGTAGAACGACCACTTGAACGGATGCTGGTTCTCGCAGGAGAGGAAGGACGGCTCCCCCGCGTACTTGCCCCGCATGACGCCGGCGTTCCAGAACGCCGTGTCAATCCCCATCGGGACCAAGTCGACGATCGAGTGCTTGTCGAGCGCAAGCTGGTAGAGCCACTGATGCCGCTCCCAGAAGGTCACGACCGCATCGGCTTCCTGCATCCCGTTCTGGTGATGTGCGTAGCTCGTGCCGGTGTTGTAGCCGTTCTGCGCCGCGTCCGCGATCGTGGACTCGAAGACGTGCTCCGGCGTTCCGTGCACCGGAAAGACATACCGGAACGGCTTCGTGCACGCCGCCCGGAAGGGCTTCCCGCCGATCTTCTCCGGAATGTGGGTGTGGTTGACGTGGATGTCCGCATCCAGGGCAATCTCCCATCCGGTTTCGTTCGTGTCGAACGGATCCAGTAACCGGGCGTCGACGCCGATAGCGAGCTCGCCTCTCGCCATCGACGCCGCCACACGATTCATGCCGGATCCGTTGAGCATCGACCAGTGAATGACTTTCATGCTCCAATCTCCGTTCGCTGTAGGCTGTGGGAGTTGAGAAAGATTCGGCGAAGTGCCGACTTACCAGCCGAAGGACGACTTGACGCGCGACGTCGCGGACGACACGGTCGACCAGTTCGTCGACGTGAACGACTGCACCGACGCGCCAGACTGCAGCGCCGACACCGATGCAAGGGACGATGCGATGGACGCCGGACCGAGCGCGTTCATCGACGACGCCTGCGACGACACCGAGTTGATCGACGCCGGCACAATCGCCGCCGCGATCGACGACGCCTGGCTGGACACGGACGCGGGCGTGAGCGCCGCCATGCTCGACGCCTGCGAGCTGACCGAGTTGACGGACGCGATGACGATGCCGCCGGCAAGGCTGGACGCCTGCGAGCTCACAGTCGAAATCGAGATGGACGCCGCGGACACCGACACCGACGCCGCAGATGCCGTCGCCTGCGCCGTGGACGTGGCCGACGACGTTGCCGCCGCCTGGGACTTCTGCGCGCCGTTGACGTCGAGCGTCCAGAAGCCAAAGCCTTCCTCATACATCAGGCTTTCGAGCGTCTGCAGGGTGATCTGCGTCACCGTGTAGGGACCGTTCGCGTCATCCGAGTCCGCGATCTTGATGAGGTACGTGCACGCCGCCGTGTCCTGGTTGGACAGGTTGAAGCTCTTCAGCTTGCGCTGGAAGCCGTCAGGCGGCGCCGGCACAACGGTCACGACCGTCACGCCGTTGGTCTTGCCGGGATTGGTGCCGACCGACGTGCCGCGCACCGATGCGCCCGGCGCGGCGTCTTCGTACGACGCCGAGAACGGGCAGTCGTTCACCGTCTTCGCCCCCGAAAGGACGATGGTAAGTGAACGGGTTTTGTCGTCGAGAATGATGGCCATGCTTACCCTCCGAGGGTATGAAGATGGAACTGCCGGACCTGCGCCTTCATGGCAGTACCGACCCTACCGGTTGGGCCGTCGCGTCGAGTTGCTGCCGTGCCCGCGCACTGGCGAGTAAGTGCGCGAGCGGACTTCCTTCCTGCGGCGCGGCGCCGAGTCCTTTGGCTGCCGCGGCAATCTTCGGGGCGTTCTCTGCGGCCTGCTGCGCCTGCGCGGCTTTCGCGCGCTGCGTCCGCAGGGCCGTGACCTGCTCTTCCGACCGGAGAATCTTGGGCGGCACGCCGGTCGCATCGGCGTACTGCAGCAGAAGTTCCTGATCGTCGATGTTGTCGAGAATGCTGGGATCCTTGTCGGCGATCTGCGCCGTGAATCCTGCGAACCGCTCGATCGACGCGATACCCGCGGCCTTCTGGGCTTGCGCCATGATCGAGACGAACTCGACGTGGAGTTCCATGCCCTGCAGTACCGGTGGCGGCGGCGGTAGGAGCCGCTTCCGGTTCATGATGTTGTAGCCGCGGTCGATGAGCGGCTTCAGGACGTCGCCGTTGAACTGCCAGAGCATCGGCCCCAGCACCAGCAGCTTCTCTTCCTTCATCTCCGCGACTTCGGTCGCCGTCTTGTCCCGGCGATCGTCCGCGAACATCAGGAACACGGGCTTCTTGAACGCCTCTTCGACGCGGCCCCGGACCTGCTGCTGCTTCTCTTCGAGCGCGCGGACACCGGCGGCGAAGTCGAACTGGTAGATCGGCCGAATGCCGGACTTCGCATCGGGCACATCGTCGCCAGTGAAGTCGCCCGGCAGCACCGAAATCTTGTTGTTCATGAGCCGCGTCGGACCGGTCAGCGGCGGGTTGATCGTCTTCTCGATGCCCTGGGCGGACCGCTTCTCGCCCATCTGCAGCTGCCGGATGTCGCCGAGCGCCTTCATGCCCGGACAGTTCGTCGCGTAGACGTCTTCCGAGTTGACTTCCCAACGGCCGACGAGAATCGGGAACTCGTCGAATCCGCTGTGCGACAAGAGCCCGATCGACGCCGTGTCGTACGGATTGTTCGGGCTCCCAAGCTCGTAGTAGACCTCTTCGAAGCGCTTGTACTTGGCTTCGATGCGCCGGCCATCATACGACACGTTCGGCTGAATCAGGTGGCACACGTCCACCCACGCGTCGAGGTTGCCGCGCTCGTAAAGGTTCTGCACGTTGACCGAGAGCGAGCACGGCCGACCTTCCTGCCAGGCGGGCTTCCCGGTCGACTTGCTGATGCCGCCCCACAGGTCCACCATCTGCCGGACGGTGAACCGGAGCGTCCGGCAGAAGACGCGAATCCGCATCTTCGCGTCGTTGGCGATCGAGTACGAGCCGACGGGGAAGTCGTAGAACCGGAAGATCGTCTCCGAGTCTTCCATCATCCCGATCGTGCCGGTGCCGAAGACGGCCATGTCGCCGTAGAGCACGGGCAGCTTGTCGTACAGGTTCGAGCGCAGGAACGCGATTTCCATGCGCGTCTGTACTTCGTGCAGGTATTCCTTGACCTCGTGCCGCTCGTCCAGATCGGGATCGCCCGTGATCAGGCGGAACCACGGTCGCGCCGGCGACGTCATGCCGGTCATCATCCCGGCGCGCAGGATGTCAACGCATTCCGTGGCGGTCGAGTCGATGATGCTCTGGTTTCGGCGATCGCCCTTGTTGACGTCCGAAATGGTGAAGCGTGGCCGGCGCGGCAGGATGTACTGCGCCAAGTCCTTCCACTGCGCCCAGAACGTGAACCGTTCGAGCTCAAGCTGGCCACGAAGTACTTCGCAGCGCTGCCGCTTCTGAATGCCGAGCTGGTCGCCGAGTTGCGACCCGCCGCCCGCAATCGTGACGTTGCCGAGTTCCGGCAGCAGAGACGTTCCCATGCTCAGAGCCCGAGCAGGGTCTTGCGTTCAACCGGCGGTGCCTTCGTGTCACCCTGCGGTCCCGTGAGAAGGGTCGATCCCCAGCCAGCCGCACCGAGCGCGCGCCGGCGCTGCGACTGCGATGCCTGCGCCGCGGAGTATGACGCCTGATCCTGCTGCTTCGCAGCGTTCGGTGCGTTCGGATTCTTCGTCGGGTCCGGAATGTCTGATGGCTTGACGGCCAGCCCTTTCTGCGCCTGGCTGATTTGGTTCTGCTCGATCGCGGAACCAATCGAGATGAGGAACATCGCACCGGTCGCGGCCATTACCGCGTCTCCGGAATGGCGAGCGTAATGCCGGGGTCTTCGAGTGGCGTGAGCTCGCGCGAGTCGAGCCGCCGAACGTACGTGACGTCGACCGCCGTGTAGCGCATCCGTTCGAGCAGCTTGCCGAAATCGTGCGCGACCTTCGTCCGATGGTAGACGGCCTGCACCCCTTCGGCGCGCAGCTGCTCGTCACACCACTTCAGGAAGCGCAGCGCGTTCGCCGCGCGGACGGTGCGCGCAAGGAAGAGCACGTCGGCCGCAGCTTGCAGCGATTGCCGGTAGTGGGGATTCGGCTGCACGAAGAACGCGCAGTAGCCAACGACCAGCGGTCGCGGATCCGTGTCCTGTGCCCAGGGCGGCATCTCGGCGCGCACCGTGAAGATGCGCAGCACGCCCGCACCTTGCGCCGCCAAGTACCGGTCGACGTCGGGCTCGAGTTCGATATCGGGGAAGTGCGCGACTTCTCGCCAGTGGTCCTGCAAGCATGGCAGCAGTTCCGCGTAGAGTTTGCGCGTGAACGGCTCGGCGTGAAAGGCGACATCCATGCGCCAACATTACGCCAGTAGAGCCGAGTTGTCCACACTGGCCTCGAAACACGAGCGGGGCGCCCGTTTCAGGACACCCCGCTCGACGCTCTACGGATACTCCCCCATCGCCACCGCGCGTTAGACCCGGAACGGAGTCGCGTAGCCGTTGTCGGCGCTGGATGCGTCAGGATTGGGCGGTCGACTGAGTCCGTCGAGCCGCACGAAACGCTTCGTCATCGGCGTCGCCGGTGCCGTCTGGCGCATCACCGTCGGCGCGGCCGCGGTGTCGATCGCCGCGACCTGTTCGACCGTAATCGAGAGGTTGGCGATGACCACGGTCGGCGCGTGCTGGACGGCCGGCGCCATCTGCGCGGTATCGCTGCGCACGATCGGCATGGTGGGAACAGCGGGAGCGGCGCGCGCCGGCGTCGCGACAGCGGCGGCAATGACCGCAGTGAGTGCGACCGCGCGAAGAGCGAAACGCATGATCTACCTCCGGGGTTGAGCTAGGGACGGCTGTGAGTCCGTACGTTGGGGCAGCTTGCGAGATTTCGCAAGTCGAAAGCACGAACGCCGCCGCCATTTCGGACGACGGCGCCGTGGCTGACCGCTCCCCCTTTCCGAACCCTACGTCTGAACGGCCAGCTCGTACTTCTCAGGATCCACGCCGAACGTCCAGGCGACCGCATCGCGCGCACGCTTCACCGTCGGCGGAACACGGAGCATGTACTTCTTGAACGTGCCGTCCGGCTCGGCGGTCGAGTTCTCAACTTCGACCATGACGAGAAACTCTTCCGGGTCGCCGGGAAGATCAGCGCGATAGAGAGTCCCGTAGTCTGATGCGTCGATCGGTTTGGCCCCGATTTCCCTCATGTATCGTTCGGTCCCGAACCGGTCGAGCATCACCCGGCGAACCTCGGCGTTCTGCTCGTTCGTGATGTGTCGAATCTCGATCAGGTCTGGGCGGGTAATCACGAAACTCGGCACCATCACCCCGTGCCAGAAGTACAGCGGCTCGACATCCGAGTCGATCGCCGGACCTGTTGCGTTATGCAGCCGCCGGCCACGCCCATCCCCGCGGTCCCGTGGCACTTCCTCGACATGGACTTGCGGCTTGGCAATCCAGTACAGCGTGTCCTCGGTGAAGAAAAGGAACCACGCCCCGGCCAGAAACGCATCGTACACCGGCTTCGTCCACCGCTGAAGCTTCACGTCCTGTCGTTCCACGGCTCCGACATGCGCAGTCGCAAGTAGCGACATGTCAAAGCGATACCACCACCCCCAACCATATCCCTGAATCACCCAGGCGGCGAACCGGCGCAGCCGGTGAGCCGCGAGTTGTTCGTCGAGGGCGTCGCGGGCGGCGAGGGCGTCGCGGGCGGCGAGGGCGTCGCGGGCGTCGCGGGCGTCGCGGGCGTCGAGGGCGTCGAGGGCGTCGCGGGCGGCGCGGGCGTCGCGGGCGTCGAGGGCGGCGCGGGCGTCGCGGGCGTCGAGGGCGTCGCGGGCGTCGAGGGCGTCGAGGGCGGCGAGGGCGTCGAGGGCGTCGAGGGCGTCGCGGGCGTCGCGGGCGTCGAGGGCGTCGCGGGCGTCGCG
>DASVNL010000081.1:0-4689 GCA_036383875.1 Thermoanaerobaculia bacterium | reverse complement strand
CGAGAACTACGAGCAGATCGAGATCAGCGAAGACGATCTCGGCGACGCCGCGGCGTGGCTCGAGCCCGGCCTCAAGCTCCAGGTCCAGTTCCACGAGACCAAGCCCCTCGGCGTCGAACTGCCGAAAACCATCCGCGCGCGCATCAAAGAGACGCAGCCGATGGTCAAGGGCGCGACGCAGTCCGCGTCGTACAAGCCGGCGACGCTCGAGAACGGCGTTGTCGTGCAGGTTCCGCCGTTCGTGACGGAAGGCGAAGAAATCATCGTCGACCCGAGCGAGAACCGCTACATGGAACGCGCGCGCTAGCCGGCTGCACACGAAATCTTGAAACGACGGACTTCGGTCCGTCGTTTTGTTTTTGTGTGGCTTCGCAGGTGGGGGTCCCGTGCTGACGCACGGGATGACACCAAGAGCGGCGCCCGGCGAATGTGTCATCCCGCGCCTTGGCGCGGGATCCCCTCCTACGACACACTTCGCGAGCAGCCGCAGTTGCTCACGCAGTCATGCGCCATCACCGAGCCGCGATGATCGAGCTCCACGCGGCAGCAGCGCAGCAGCGACTCCTGCAACTTCGTCCGCGCGCGCTGCACGCGTGACTTCGCGCCGGACAGCGAGAGGCCGAGGTGCTCGGCGACTTCCTGCTGCGTGCGGCCTTCGAGCTCGTTCATCTCGAGCGGCAGCCGGTACTCCTCCGGCAATTGCGCGATGAGCGGCGTCAGACACTGCGCGAGCTCCTGCACGACGCGGTCTTCGTTCTCCGGCGCGATCAGATCCTCGGGCAGTTCGACCGACGGACGCTGCGCGCGATAGTGATCGGCGATCGCGAAGCGCGTCATCTGGTACAGCCATGCGCTGAGCTTCGTCTCGTCGCGCAACTGCGACTGACGCTCCCACGCGCGCAGCAGCACGTCGTGCACGATGTCCTCCGCGGCGGCGTGATCCTTCACGCGCGGGAGGACGAAGCGCACCAGTGCGGCGCGATGTTCGGCGGCGGCTTCCTGCATTGGTTCCATCAAAACGAGAGCGCCGTCGCGAATGTTTCTCGCGACGGCGCGTCCTTCGAACGAGTTTTCAGCAGTTGCAGGTTCCGCCGCAGCAGGAACCGTTGCAACCACCACCGCAACATCCTTTGGTCTGTTCGCTCATCGTTTCATCTCCTTTCACTGAGGGAGACGGCGACTTCGCGAAAAGGACGCAAAGTTTTTTAGTGGTGCTTCACGACGGTCTTGTTATCGATGACTTCAATGAGCTGCATCATGCCGCGGTCTTCGTGGCCGAGGATGTGGCAGTGGAGAACGTACTTGCCGGCGAAGTCGACGAAACGGCTGCGGATCTTGAGACTCCCCGCCGTCACGATCGGATTGCCGTCCGGATCCTTGAGCGGATTGCCGTCGGGGCCGACCTGCTGCACGCCGGCGGGGATCGAGATGGTGTCGCCCCAGATCCACGGCTGCGGCTGTTTCTGCGGCGCGGTCATCGTCGCCGGATCGAAGACTTCGACGATCTGGAACGGGTTGACGTGAATGTGGAACGGATGCGAGATGCCGTTCAGCGACGTGTTGAGCAGCGTCCACTCCTCGGCCGTGCCTTCGAGCATGACCTGATCGAGCGTCCCTTCCGAGAACTGTTCGTCGTCGATGAAGAACTGCGGCTGCGTGCCCGGTCCGCCGGTCATGCTGAACGTCAGCGTGCGTGCGCGGCCGCGCAGCTCGGCGTCCGTGATGTCTTTGAGGTACGGCGGCTGAATCGGATAGTCCGTCGGCCCCGGAAGCGACGTGTTCACGCCGGTCGGAGCTCCCGAGACGACGACCTTCATCACCGTGTTCGCGCGGATGTCGGTGATCGCCGGAGCGCCCACCGGCGGCCAGAACACGAGCCACGAGGTCCCCTCGTTCGCAGTCGCCTGGACGAGGAAGTCGGCGCGGTTGCCCGGGGAAATCTTGAACGTCGGCGCGGCCTGGCGGCGCTGGTAGTTCTCCCACTTGAACTGCACACCATCCTGTGCAGTCTGATTGAGCGTCGGAACGAGCTTCTGATCGATTGCCGGCGGCTTGCCGTTCTGCATCTGACCCGGATTCGCGACGAGATCCTTGTACTTCGCGTCGTCGATGAAGAGGTACTGCTCGATGCCGTGCGCCTTCATCGCAGCGTTCGCGAAACGCCAGAACTGCACCTCGGTCTTCTTGAGCGTCACGACCGGCACGACCTGCCCGTTCACCGCGACCTGCGCGCTGCTCGGACTCGGCGAGACGAGGTTCGGCTGCTCGGCGAAGAGCTGCAGTACGAGCACCTGCTCTTTGATTTTCGGCGCTGCGGGCGTGCCGCCGCCGAGGCGGAGAATCTTGTCGTCGTAGTCGCCGGTGATGATGAACACGCCGGCCATGCCGTTGAGGATCTGCATGGTCGTCGAGCCGTGTTGATGGCAGTGATACCAATGCGTGCCGGGCGCCTGTCCCATCAGGTACGTGTCGGGCGCGCCGGTGAACAGCGGCAGCTTGAAGAAGTGCGGATAGAACCCCGGCCAGTACTGCGGCCACTCATGCGCCTCGGCCAGCACGTGATTCGTGTGAATCGCCTCGGTGAGCTGTTCGATGAGCTCCTTGTCGTTCGCCTTCGTCGCAGCTTCGAGCATCGCGTCGAGTGAGAGCGCGGCTTCTTCGATCAGCCCCTTCGTCGGATTCTCTCCGTTCTGCCACTTGTCGTATGCGGCCTTCCCGCTCGCGATCGCCGCGTTCACGTCGATCTTCGGATACGGCAGCACGCCGACGAGCACGTTGTCTTCGAATCCAGCCGGACTCACGTGCGTGCCGTGGAAGTGCAGGTTCGTCGTGTTCGATGCGTGGAAGCAGTTCGGGAACTTGTCCGTGCCCGGATAGCGCGGCGAGCCGTTCGAGTTCACCGACGTATCGCAACGTCCGCGCGAGCTCGTGATCGTCGTGCGCGGGAACTTCGACTGGTCGATGCGGTTGATGAGCATCAGCTCGACCGTTTCGCCGACCGCCGCGCGGAGCGTCGGGCCGGGATACGCGACGCCGGTGAGCGTCACGCGATCTTTCGGATCGAGGCTGAAGCCTTTGTAGCCGTGATACGTGCGCACCACCGGCTCGAAGCATTTGAAGATCCCGCTGCTGTAGTAGCTGATGCCGCGCTGTTCGACGCTGACTTCGATGATGCCGCGCAGGTAGCCGGCGTCGCTCTTGATCTCGCCGACGGGGCGCAACGCCTCGCCCGCCTTCGCGACGCACGACGACTTCTGTGCTTCGAGCGTGTTCCCGAACGGAAAGAACATCGCGCCAGCCGCGGTGGTCAGCGCGATGCCGATGAAATCGCGGCGCGACGGCGTGAGCAGGTCAGTTCGAATTCCGAGATCTGGGTTGTCTGCCATCGGTTCCTCCTAAGCCACGGTGATGCTGCCGGTCTCGCTGGGATGGATTGCGCAAACGTATTCGATGAGGCCCGGCGTGTTGAACGGCACGAACGGCGAGGTGTCTCCCGGTGCGATGTCCTGCTGCAGCCACGCGTCCGGCGGACCGTCCTTCGGCATCGGACGATGCGCATTGGAGTCGCTGTTGTTCCACACCGCGCTGCGTTTCACGGCCAGCTTGAGCGGCGACGGCGAGAATGCGACGCCGCCTTCGAACGTCGGCCCGATCGAGATGATCGCCGCCACGTCGATGGTTCCGGTCTCGTCCGGGTGGAGCGCGCACGAATAGTCGACGGTCCCCGCGGCGCTGAAGCGCACCTGATCCGACGTCGCCTGCGCGGGAATCGGCTCTTTGAACCAGGTGTCGGTATTTCCGCCGATTGGATAGGGTTGATGGCCGGTGTCGTGGTCGAGGTTGTGCCAGAAAGCGGAATCGCCGGCTTGCATCTGCCGGACCTGCGGATCGAAGCCAAAAGGCTCCGCCGCGTTCTCGCGTTGAACGGAAATGGGCCAGAGCATCGAAAGCCCTCCTTCTCTCTCTGAATTGTGGTGTAGACCCGGAGTAAGTCGATTCTGATGGCAGGAAGGAAGTTCGTCAACACATCCATGCGGAGTCGCGCCTGCGGCTACACTTGCGCGCCTTGGCCTCCGTTCACTTCCTCTGCACGCACTGCGAGTCGCGCGTCGCGCGAGAAGCCGGCGAGCCCGCCCGCGTCTGCGATCACTGCGAAAAAGCGACGCTGGTGACCGCTCCGCCGGAGTCCGCGATCATCGACCGCTGCGCCGCCTGCGATCACGACCAGCTCTACTTCCAGAAGGACTTCAATCGCACGACCGGCGTCGCGCTCGTCGCCATCGGCGCGGTCTTCGTCCCGTGGACCTACGGCCTGTCACTCCTCGGCGTGACGATCCTCGATTACATCGTCTGGCGCATGGTGAAAGACGTGATCGTCTGCTACGAATGCCAGGCCGTGCATCGCGGCTATCCGCCCAACCCGCGCCTGCAACCGTTCGACCTGATCACGCACGACCGTCACGTGTACGGCCAGGCTCCTCCGGGAGCGGAAGAGAAGCACTGAGCTCGCGCTACTTCTTCACACGCACCATCGACACGACCGCCGCCGGATCTCTTCGAACTTCAGCTCCCGATTCTCAGCTGCGACTCGGCGTCGAAGAGATGCATCGCGTCGAGCTCGATCACGAGCTCGATCGTTTCGCCGGCGCGGGGAAGGTTGTGCGAGTCGAATGACGCGACCAGCAGATC
>DASVNL010000080.1:0-9391 GCA_036383875.1 Thermoanaerobaculia bacterium | reverse complement strand
GATGCAGTCCGCGCCCATCAATCGCGCGGCCGCAACGGTCTTGAGCAAGTGCTGCGCGACCAGTGTGTCGACGACCGGAACGCCGGTGATCTCGATGATCGCGATCTGCGAGCCGGTCTCGACGATCGCCTGCAGCAGGCTCTCCATCACGACCTGCGTGCGCGCGCTGTCGAGCGTCCCGATGAGCGGCAGCGCGAGGATGCCCTCCCACAGTTCGACGACGGGCGTCGACAACTCGAGCAGCTCCTGCTGCTGCCGCGCGATGATCTCTTCGCGGCCCTTCTGATACGTCTCGGTCGTAAACAGCCCGAGCTTGTCGAGCAGCATCGACGTCGTCCACACGAGCTGCGCCAGCTCGTCGACGGACGCGGTCTCACGCATGACGTCGAAGATCGGCTGCTTCAGCGAGAAGACGAACGTCGCCGTCTCGGTCGGCGTGAATCCCTGACGCGCGCGGGACCGCGACAGTCCCGACAGGAAATCGCGCACCGACGACCACGTCTCCGACGTCATCGGATCTTTGAACCCGCCACTCAGCGCGCTCGAAACGGCGCGCAGAAATTCGCGGCACTGCTGTTCGAGCTCGCCGCCGCGAAGAAGGTTGTTGCGCATGGACAAGTCCTGCTGTTGAAGGCTCATCCACGCGGTCAGGATGGCGTCTTCGCGCTCGAACAACAGCTTGGACAGAAATGCAGTTTGTGCCTCGGTCATCTTTGGATCCCTTCGTCGTTTCGTGATCGAACCGGACTCTTCTAGCAAACTCGACGCCAGGCCAGCACGAGTCGACGACTGCGTCCTCGCGTTGCGTGCCTTGCGCCAACCATCATCTCAGGCCTCGCTCAGATACCATTCGCGGCCTGATGACGGCCCGGCTCATGACCATCCACGGCCACTTCTACCAGCCTCCGCGCGAAAATCCATGGCTGGAAGCGGTGGAAACGCAGGATTCGGCATTTCCCTACCACGACTGGAACGCGCGCATCACCGCGGAGTGCTACGAACCAAACGCCAGCGCGCGCATCCTCGATGACCACGATCACATCCGCAGCATCGTCAACAACTACGCATCGATCAGCTTCAACTTCGGACCGACGCTCCTGAGCTGGCTCGAAGTCGCATCGCCCGAAACCTACGCCGCGATCCTCGACGCCGATCGCGCATCGCGCGAACGCCTCGGCCACGGCGCCGCGATCGCGCAGGCGTACAACCACGTGATTCTCCCGCTCGCGAACGCGCGCGACAAACGGACGCAGGTACGCTGGGGGCTGCGCGATTTCGAACATCGCTTCGGCCGCAAAGCGGAAGGCATGTGGCTGCCGGAGACGGCGGTCGATGTCGCATCGCTCGAAGCACTCGCCGCGGAGAACGTCGCCTTCACGATCCTCGAGCCGCACCAGGCCGCGCGGTGGCGCAACCTCGGCGAGTCCGCGTGGCACGACGCGAACGGTCACATCGATCCGACGCAGCCGTACGTCTGCAAGCTCCCGTCGGGTCGCAGCATCGTCATCTTTTTCTACGACGGCCCGATCTCGCGCGCCGTCGCGTTCGAGCAACTGCTCGCGCGCGGCGAGCTGTTCGCGCATCGGCTCGCGGGCGCGTTCCACGAGCATCGCGCGCACACACAGCTCGTGAACATCGCGACGGACGGCGAGACGTACGGACACCATCACCGCTTCGGCGAGATGGCGCTCGCGTACGCGCTGCAGTTCATCGAGAAGCAGGGCCTCGCGAAGCTGACGAACTACGGCGCGCACCTCGCGCAATACCCGCCGATGCACGAAGTCGAGATCGTCGAGCGGACGTCGTGGAGCTGCGCGCACGGCATCGAACGCTGGCGCAGCGACTGCGGCTGCAACACGGGCGGCAGCGCCGGCTGGAATCAGCAATGGCGCGGTCCGCTGCGATCCGCACTCGACTGGCTGCGCGATGAAGTCGCATCGCTCTTCGAACGCGAAGGCGCGAAGGTGCTGCGCGATCCGTGGCTCGCGCGCGATCACTACATCGACGTCGTGCTCGATCGCTCCGAGACGAGCGTCGCGCGATTCCTCGCGTCACACGCAGTCGAAGGCGCGCGCGTCACGACGGTACTGCAACTCCTCGAGCTGCAACGCAACGCGATGCTGATGTACACGAGCTGCGGCTGGTTCTTCAGCGAGATCTCCGGCATTGAGACGGTGCAGGTGCTGCACTACGCGGCGCGCGTCATCCAACTCGCAAAGCAACTGTCCGGCATCGATCTCGAGCAGCCGTTTCTCACGCGCATCGTGCGCGCAAGCAGCAATCTTCCGGAGAAGGGCAACGGGCGACTGATCTACGAGCGCGAAGTCGCGCCGTCGCGCCTCGACCTCTCGCGCGTCGCGGCGCACTACGCCGTGCTGTCGCTCTTCGACACGTTCGACGACGACACGCGCATCTACTGCTACGAAGTGACGCGCCGCGAGTTCGAGATTCGCAAGTCGGGCCGCGCGCGACTCGCGATCGGCACGATCGAGGTGCGCTCGACGATCACGCACGAATCCGCGCGCTTCGATCTCGCCGCTCTCCACCTCGGCGAAACAGAGCTCACCGGCGGCGTACGGTTGTCGCGCGACGCCTCCGACTTCGACGCGCTGCGCCAGCAACTCGACGGCGCGATGGAGCCCGGCGGCCTTCCCGCGGTGATCCGCATCATCGATACGCACTTCGGCGAGACGCCGCTCTCGATCCGCTCGCTGTTCCGCGACGAGCAACGTCGCGTGCTGCATGACTTGATTCTCGCGACGCTCGAAGAAGCGGAGTCCGCGTTCCGGCAACTGCACGAGCGCTACGACCCGCTCATGCGCTTCCACCACCGCCTCGGCGTCCCGCTTCCGAAGGTTCTGCAAACCGCCGCGGAGTTCGATCTCAATCTGCAGATGCGCAAGCTGCTCGCGCAGGACGAGCCTCCCGCGATCGAGATCGAATCGCGACTGCGCCAGGCCGCGGACGAAGGCGTGTCCGTCGACGAGATGACGCGCCTGGCGTTCGCGGAGTCGATCGAACGCGCGTCGGAACGCTTCCGCGAACGTCCCGACGATTTCGATCGTCTGGTAGCGCTCGAGTCGCTCGTCACGATTGCGCAGTCCGCGAAGTTCTCCGTCGATTTGCGACGCACGCAAAACCGCTACTACCGCATGCGCGCGTCCGTGCGTCCGGCAATCGCGGCAGCGGACAACGACGCGGCGAAGCAGTGGCTCGCTCTGTTCGACGCGCTCGGCGAGAAGCTCTCCATTGCGGCGTAACCCGTTCCGATTACACTCGCCGCGAATGCACACCTCCGTACATCCTCCCGCTGAACGTCAGCGCGTCGCCGGAATCCTGCTGCACCCGACGTCCCTCCCCGAGCAGTACGGCGTCGGCGATTTCGGCGATCACGTGGTGCTGTTCCTCGACTGGGCAGCCGCGGCGGGGATGAAGCTCTGGCAGGTGCTGCCGCTGAATCCCCCGGGCTACGGCTACTCGCCCTACGGCTGCCTCTCATCGTTCGCAGGAAACCCGCTGCTGATCTCGCCGCAGAAGTTGCTGCAGGACGATCTGCTCGAGCCCGAAGACGTCGAAGAGGTCCCGCAGTTTTCCGCTGAGCACGTCGAGTTCACGCGCGTCGAGGAGTACAAGCTCGCGCTGCTGCGCAAGTCGCTCGAACGCTTTCTCGCGCGCGACGCGAAGGACGCGTTGCGCGTCGCATTCGACACGTTCATCGCGGCGCCCGAACAAAGCGAGTGGCTCGACGACTACGCGCTCTTCATGACGCTGAAGGAACGCGCGGGCGGCGCGCCGTGGTGGGAGTGGGATCGCGAGCTCGTCACGCGCGACGCGAAAGCACTCGACGTCGCACGCACGGACTACGCAGACGATCTGCGCTTCTGGCACTACGTGCAATTTCTCTTCTTCCGCCAATGGGCCGTCGTGCGTGAAGCCGCACGCGTGCGCGGCATTCGCATCATGGGCGACGTCCCGATCTACGTCGCCGGCGACAGCGCCGACGTTTGGGGAAACCCCGAGCTCTTCCAACTCGACGACAAAGGCCGTCCGACAGTCGTCGCCGGTGTGCCGCCCGATTACTTCAGCGCGACGGGCCAACGCTGGGGCAATCCGCTGTATCGATGGGATGCGATGCGCGAGACCGGCTATCGCTGGTGGATCGCACGCGTGAAAACGAATTTGCGCTTCGCCGACATCATCCGCCTCGATCATTTCCGCGGGTTCGCGGCGTATTGGGAAATCCCCGCGAGCGAGCCGACCGCGATTCACGGACGCTGGATGCCCGGCCCCGGCGTGTCGCTGTTCGAAGCAATCCGCACCGCACTCGGCGATCTCCCGCTCATCGCCGAAGACCTCGGGTTCATCACGCAGGACGTGCACGAGCTGCGTCGCGCGATCGGCGTGCCAGGGATGAAGATCATTCAGTTCGGATTCGCGCAGGCCGACAACCCGCACCTGCCACATCGCTACGACGCGCGCACGGTCGCGTACACGGGCACGCACGACAACGACACGGGCCGCGGCTGGTTCGATCACGCATCAGAGGAAGAGCAGGAGAACGCGCTCGCGTATCTCGGATGCGCATCGGCGGACGACGTCGCCTGGGGTCTCATCCGCGCGGTCTACACGTCCGTCGCCGAGACGACGATCATCCCCGCGCAAGACGTCCTCGCCCTCGGCAGCGACGCCCGCATGAACACGCCGGGCGCTGAGGAGCACAACTGGGCCTGGCGTATCGCATCGGGCGCGCTGACGTCCGAGCATGCAGAAAAACTGCGCGAGCTCGCGGAGCTCACTGGCCGAGCGTAATGCCAACGATCATCACGCACCCAGCGATCGCGCTGCTCAAGTCGTGGTGCCCACGCATCCCGACATCCGCCTACATCCTCGGCGCCGTCGCGACAATCCTCCCCGACCTCGACGTCGTCGCCTTCGCCATCGGCATTCCCTACGAACACCGCTTCGGCCACCGCGGCTTCTCCCACTCGATCGCGTTCGCACTAATCGTCGCAGTCGCGTTCACGTTCTTGACGCGCACACGGTCGTTCACCACATTCGCGTTCCTCTTCGTCTGCGCGATGTCGCACGCCGTGCTCGACGCCATGACCACCGGCGGCCTCGGCGTCGCATTCTTCTCCCCGTTCTCGAACGTCCGCTACTTCTTCCCCTGGCGCCCCATCCGCGTCTCGCCGATCGGCCCACGCTTCTTCAGCGCCCGCGGTCTGGCCACGCTGCAGAGTGAGTTGTTGTGGGTCTGGCTCCCGTGCGTAACGCTCGCGCTACTCGGCAAATACGTCGCGCACGTCCAGCGAAAAACCAGGCAGCAGCGGTGAGATGAGCGGATCGCCCGGATCAACACTCACGAGCCGCATCGCATCGCGCCGATAAATCGCCACCGTCTCCGACTCAGGATCAACGATCCAATACTCGTCAACGCCAAATCGATCGTAGCGCCGCAGCTTCACGGTCTGATCGAGCTTCCGCGTCG
Organism: Thermoanaerobaculia bacterium; assembly: GCA_036383875.1. Classification (GTDB taxonomy): domain Bacteria; phylum Acidobacteriota; class Thermoanaerobaculia; order Gp7-AA8; family Gp7-AA8; genus QHVT01. The sequence goes on along the minus strand of DASVNL010000080.1, from coordinate 3,903 downwards.
ACGGCGAAAGAATCTCAATCACAAGATTCGGCGCGCCCTGCAGATTGGCGTCAGTGATCAACGCCTCACGCTGGCTCGTGATGAAGAGGACGTCCGGCTGCAACACATCACCCGACGACAACACCACGTCATACGGCGCGACATAAACGTGTCCCAACCCATGCCGCTTCACGAACGCCGCCATCGCCATCACGAGATTCACCACCACCCGCTGGTGCTTCGAATTCGGCGCAGGGTTCACGTAATGCTCCCCATCGATGATCTCGTGCCGCCGCCCGTCATCCGGGATGAGCGCGTAGTCGTCGTACGTCAGGGCTGTGATGGTCTCGAGGGCCATGTTCACTCCGGAAAGATATTGCGGAGGTCGAGCACGAACTCTGGGAAAAGCGGCGTCGCGATCGTTCCGTCTTGGTCGACCACGAAAACTTCGCTTCCGCGGTGAATTTTCACCTGCGCGCGATCCGGATCGACGATCCAGTATTCGAGCACGCCACTCTGCTCATACAGCTTGCGCTTCGTGTTCTCGTCGAACTGGCGCGTGCGCTCGGAGAGCACCTCGATCACCAGATCCGGCGCGCCCTGTACGTTTTTAGGACCGATCATCGACAGTCGCGACGCGGTGACGGCGACGAGATCCGGTTGCACTACGGTGTCGTGAGCGAGCACGACGTCGATCGGCGAAGCGATCGCCTCGCCGCCGCCGTGGGCATCGAAGTAATCCTGGATCGCACGAAGCAACTGCCGAACGATGATCTGGTGCAGAGGCACCGGCGCAGGATTCACAAACAACTCCCCGTCGAGAATCTCGTAGCGTTTGCCATCGTTCGGCAACTCGAGGTAATCCTCGTAGGTCAGCCTCGTCGAAACGCCGGAAGCCATACGAAAGAAATTCTACGCGCGTTCGAGGATCGCGACGGGGAACGTCGCGAAGATGTCGCGTAGTGCGAGCGATGCTGCGACTTCGCCCGTGAATGCGTTGCGCCACTCTCCGTCAATGCCAGCAAGGGCGAGATCGCCCCAGACGTCGCCGAGGGGCAAGGCTTTCGAGAGGCGGTAAGTCAGCCGCGGGACGACGACTAACACGTCGTCGCCGCGTGTGAAGGCTACGGCGTGTGGAGTGTTGGTTTCGACTGCGCGATACGGACCGTCCATGAAAACGTCGGCGTGGCGCGCGCGTACAGCGAGGGTGCGGGCGGTGACGAAGAGTTTGATGGCGCCGGTGCGCCAGTCGCGCAGGAGTTTGGTTGGTGAGTCGAGCGTGTCGAGCATCGTGGCGCGTTGGGTGTAGTCGACGGGGCGGCGGTTGTCGGGGTCGACGAGGCTGAGGTCCCAGAGCTCGGTGCCCTGGTAGAAATCGGGGACGCCGGGGCTCGTCGCTTTCAACACAATCTGTGAAAGCGAATTGAGGAAGCCGTGGAACGCGATGCGTTTGTGGAAGCGGCGGAACGATTCGACGAACGGCGCGTGCGTGAGCAGCGACGTCGCGAAATTCTTCAGCGCGTTTTCGTACTCGTCATTCGGCGCGAGCCAGCTCGAATGCGTTTTCGCTTCGCGCACCGCTTTCTCGAGATACGCCGTCAGTCGCGGTGCGATGTCGCTCTCGTCGAATGGCCACATGCCGACGAGCGTCTGATAGATCAGTAATTCTTCGTTCGGATGCGGAACGCCGTCGTGACGCAGGGGCGCATTGATGCGCATCCATTTCCGCACCTGGCGCGACCACTCATCGGGAATCTCGGACAGGACGTTGATGCGCGCGCGCACATCCTCGGCGCGCTTCGTGTCGTGCGTCGACGTCGCATTCATCGTGTGCGACCACGTCTTCGCCGTTTCCTCGTTCCGCGCGTGCAACTCCGCGACCGGATCGAAGTCACTGCCGCGTCCGGGGTCGCCACCGACTTCATTCAGCGAGATGAGTCGGTTGTAGTTGTAGAACGCCGTGTCCTCGACGCCCTTCGCCATCACGCGGCCCGTGAACTGCTGCCATCGCAGCACGAACTCCAACCACTTGTCCCGCTCCTCGGTGAGATACGCCGGTGGTCGCAGCAGCAGCACGGCCTCGACGAAATCGAAGAGGCGGCGATCGATGTGCTGCGAGCGACGCCGCGCGTCCGCGAGTGCGTCGGCGATGTACTTCCGATCGGTGTCGCTGACTTCCGCGTCGCGAATGTACGTGCGATACACCGGCATGCACGCAGTGGTCTCGAGCAGCGCCGCGAGCAGTTCGCTCGGAGCGAGATCGCGCGCGTTGCGATCGGCGACGGCGAGTTGGCCGAGGTGTGCGCCGAGAGCTCGCATTTCACCGAAGAAGAGTTGCTCGATGACCTGCTTCTTGCGCTCGTACACGAGGTCTTCGTACGACGTGTTGTTCCCCGTGACGCGCTGATAGAACTCGGTCAGTTGTCCGAGACCGGCGGGATCGACGAACACTGCGTTGACCGTGTCGAGAAAATCGTAGCCCGTCGTACCCGCACAACGCAGCGACGTCGGCAACGACTCGCCGTGTTCGAGAATCTTCTCGACGACGACGTAGAACGTCTCCTGCGCGTCCGTGTTCGGATCGCCGAGGCGCAGTTGGAGTTTCGCGAGGTAATTGATCGGATCGTACAGGCCGTCGATGTGATCGATGCGCACGCCTGTGACTTTGCCCTGCGCGATCCAGTCGAGGATCAGTCGATTACGCGCCTCGAACACTTCAGGATTTTCGACGCGGATGCCGACGAGGTCCGTGACGTCGAAGAAGCGCCGGTAGTTGATCGTCTCACTGGCGATGCGCCAATACGCGAGGCGATACCACTGCGCCTGCACCACGCGATCGAGCGAGTCCGCGTCCGCATTGAAGCGCGCGATCACGCCATCGAGCGCCTCGCGAAATTCGGGCGACTGCTCCTGCAATCGCCACAATGTGTCCTTGAGAAACCGGCTGTTCGAGATCACGGTTTCGTTCTGCACGAGATCGCGCAACTCGATGCCGACACCTTCCGCCGGGACGATGTCGACGCATTGTTCGAGCACGATGCGATACGACCGCGCCGCGAGCGGCAATCGTTTGTCGTAATACGCGAGATACAAACCCTCGGCATCGAACGCGAGCTGAATTTCTTTCGCTTCGAGTGCCTCGCCGTACGGACGGCCGAGGACGGGCAGAAGCACTTTGTCGTCGCGCCAGTCGATGTCGAAGTAGTGAAGGAAGCGCGACTGCGGACCATTTTCGAGAACACTCATCCACCACGAGTTCTCGTGGCTCGCGGCCATGTGATTCGGGACGATGTCGAGCAGCAGGCCCATGTCGTACTGCGCGAGCGCGTTGCGCAACTCCGTGAAATCATCGTCGGTGCCGAGCGCGGTGTTGAGTTGATTCGCCTCGACGATGTCGTAGCCATGCGTGCTGCCACTGCGAGGCTGCAGCAGCGGCGACGCGTAGACGTCGGTGATGCCGAGGGAGTGCAGGTAGCCGACGATGCGCCGGGCGTCCTGCAGAGTGAAGCCGGCGTGAAATTGCAGGCGGTACGTAGCCAGCGGGACGCGATACATCACGGCTGCGTTGTGCAGGAATTGCGCCGGTCAGTTGCTCCAGACGCCGAAGGAATGCGGCGGCAACGTCACGCGCCCACCGTCGATCTTCGCGTTCGTTTCGAGCAACTCGCGCCACGCGCCGGACGGCGCATCGACGCTCTGCGATTCGTCGCTGAAGTTGAACGCGACGAGCGCCTGCTGCGATCCGCTCCAGCGTCGCACGAGCAGCACGTTCTTCGCGTCGTCCGCGATCGCTTCGAGCGAGTCGAGGTCGAGGCTGCGCAGCGCGGGATGTTCGCGACGCACCGCGAGCAGCGCTTTGTACAAGCGTCGCAACGACGCATGCTCCTCGCGCTCGACACTCGACCAGTCGAGCTTCGACCGCTG
>DASVNL010000079.1:0-2713 GCA_036383875.1 Thermoanaerobaculia bacterium | reverse complement strand
ACGCTCGCCGTCGCTGCGACTGCAAGCGACGACATCGCCGTGCAATCGCTCACGCTGACGTCGAGCGTCGGCACCGTCACCGCGAACGCGGCGACCAGGCCGACTGCGACCACGATGGCGCGCACGTTCAACGTCGCGCTGCCCGTCACCGCGACGCCGGGCTCGAACGTCACGCTCACCCTCTCCGCGCTCGACGACTTCCCGGGCCGCATCGCGACCACCGCGACGAAGCCGATCGCGATCCTGCACGACACGCTCGCGCCGTCGCTGACGATCGCGAAACCTGCGGCAAACGACCAGTACGACGAAGCCACCGGCGCGACCTTCGCGGTCGAAGTGAACGCCAGCGACGCCGAAGTCGCGGTCAAGCGCGTCGTCGCGACGTTCGACGGCGTCGACACGCCGCTCGCGTTCTCGAACGGACTCTGGCGCGCGACGCTCAGCGTCCCGAACGTCGACGGCACCGATCCGGTCGCGAAGTCGATCACCGTCAACGCGTACGACCACGAAGACAACGTCGCGACGAGCAGCGTCGCGTTCTTCATCAAGCCGCTCATCGATCCGAACGCGCCCGCGCTGTCGTGGTCGTGCGGCAGCCCCGGCGCGATGGCGCCCGCGGGCATCGCAGTCCCGCTGCGCGTCTCCGCGATTCCGTCGAACGGCGCGAACGGCGTGCAGAGCGTGACGATCGCAGTCGGCAACAACGCGCCGGTCGATGCGACGAGCGCGGGCGCGAATCTCTACGCAACCACGTTCACGATTCCGCCGGGCACCGCCGACGGCACGACGTTCGACATCCGCGTGACCGCGCGCAGCGTCGCCGGCAACGAGTCGGTGCTCTTCGGCACGCTCACCGCCGTCACCGGCATCACCGTCAACACGACCTCGACGATCAACGCGAACGATCCCGCATTCGAAGATCAGTCGCTCATCGTCACGTCGGGCGGCGTGCTCACGATCGTTGGTCCGCATCGCCTCCGCAATCTCGTCGTCCTCGACGGCGGCCGCGTCGTGCAGCGTCACGTCGATGCGACCATCGCCGACGCGCTCGACGTGCAGCGACTCTTCGTCGCGTGCAACGGCACGATCGACGTCACCGGCCTCGGCATCGCGCACAACGCCGGCTACCCCGGCGCGTCCGCCGCCGACGATTCGTCCGGCGGCAGTCACATCGGTCGCGGCGGCGTGTGGCATCGCACGCCGGGCGGCGTGTTCGGCAGCGTGTTCGAGCCGAAGGAGCCGGGCAGCGGCGGCAATCATCCGGGCATCGCAACGACCGAAGGCGCGGGTGGCGGAATGGTCCGCATTCGCGCGACCGGCACCGTCGCGATCGACGGCGCGATCTCCGCGAACGGCGTCGCGTCGTCGTACGGCGGCGGCGCGGGCGGCTCGATCTGGATCACGACCGCTGGCGCATTCACCGGCGGCGGCACGCTCGATGTCACCGGCGCGAACAGCGCGTACGGCGCGGGTGGCGGCGGCGCGATTGCGCTGCGTTACGCGAGCACGTCCGGTTCGCTGCGCACGCGCGCCAACGGCGGCACGAGCACGCAGTCGCGTTCCGGCGCAGCCGGAACGATCGCGCGCAACGACGACGTCATCATCGACAACACCAGCGCTGGCACGACGTCACCGACCGAGCTCCCCGCATTCGGGCGCGCGAGCGTCACGAGCGTCGCGGGCAACGTCGTCACGCTCGATCGCCGCTTCGTCTCGACGTCGCTCGTCGGACATCGCGTGCGCGGCGCGAACGGCACGTACCGCATCGCCGCGATCACGAACGACGTCGCGATCGCAGACGGTGCGACCACGATTCGCACGCAGGACGCCGTCGCGTACGACGGCTGGCTGCTGTACTCGCCGCAGGGCGTCGGCATCGATCGCCTGAAGTTCGTCGCCGTGCGCCGCTCCGGCTCCGCGTGGCAGTACGACACCGACACGTCCTTCAGCACGTTTACGCCCGCCGCGGACGACGTGCTCTTCGCGACCTTCTCGAAGACCACGCAGCGCATCACCGCCGTCGAGCCGCTCACGTGCGCCGCGACGTGCGGAACCATCGACGGCATCGCCGTCGCGGAGATGATCTCCGGCGAGATCACGCCGAACGCGACGATGTGGACGAACGCCGCGGGACCGAACACGTTCCTCGCAGTGGCCGACGCATCGGAGCTCGTGATGCGCGGCGACGCCGAACGTCGCGCGCTCGTGTTCGCACGCGGCGCGAAGTCGAAGGTCACACTCGAATCGACGAACGCGATGCCGCAGGCGGGCGAGGTGCTGCGCGGCGTGCATCCATTCAACACTCTGACGCTCATCAACGCGCGCGTCGTCACCGACGACCTCGTCGAAATCGGCGGCGCACTGACGAAGGACGCGAGCTCGTCGCTCGCGACCGGCAACGAAGACGCGCCGTCGATCGACGCGTCGAAGATCACGATTACGCGCGGCCGCAACGGCGCGGTCGTCATCGGCGCGGCGGGCGCGGTCAGCGATCCCGATCAGCCGCTCGAAATCGTCGCAACGAACGCGAACGGCGCGCCGCGCAAACGCATCACGCTCGAAGATCGCAACTTCGTGATCGCGGGCACCACCGGCGGACTCTCGGTCCAGCACGCGGACAACGCGCAAGTCGGTGAGAGCGCGCACTCCCTCGAATCGATCACCAGCTCCGGCTACCTCGCGTTCTCCGCGAGCGCCGCGACGAACGTGCAGG
>DASVNL010000078.1:0-4332 GCA_036383875.1 Thermoanaerobaculia bacterium | reverse complement strand
CCGAATTCATGCGCGTGATCTGCGACGAAGAGCCGCCGCTGCCGAGCGCACACGCGACGCCGCGACTCGCACGCAGTCTGCGCGGCGATCTCGACAACATCGTGCTCACCGCGTTGCGCAAGGACCCGAGCCGGCGGTATGCGTCAGTCGAGCAGTTCGCCGAGGATGTGGAGCGGCATCTGGCGGGGCGGCCGGTGATTGCGCGGGGCGATGCGTGGAGTTATCGCGCTGGAAAGTTCATTCGGCGCAATCGCGCGGCGATGGCCGCGGCCGCGTTGCTCGCGATCTCGCTCATCGCGGGCATCGTCGGCACCGTGTGGCAGGCGCGTCGCGCGGAACGTCGCTTCCAGCAAGTGCGCGGCCTCGCGAACACGTTCCTCTTCGACTTTCACGATGAGATCCGCGACCTTCCCGGATCGACGCGCGCACGCGAGCTCGTCGTGCAAACCGCGCTCACCTATCTCGACAACCTCTCGCAGGAAGCGCGCGACGACGCGCGCCTGCAGATGGAGCTCGGCGCCGCATACGAGAAAGTCGGCGACGTTCTCGGCAATCCCCGCAACCCGAACCTCGGCCGCACCGAAGACGCGCTCGCGAGTTACGAGAAGTCGCTGCAGTTGCGACAGAACGCGAGCGGCTCGGCCGTCGATGAACCGGACGAAGCGCGCGCCGTGCTGCAGTCGCATCTCAAACTCGCCGATGTTCTGATCAGCGCGGGCAAGAGCGACGACGCCGCGCCGCACATCGCGACGGCGTCCGCGCTCGCGGCGAAGTTCGGGCAGCCGAACGACCACATCGACACGCTGATGCGCGAAGGCGACCTCGCGCTGCGCCGCGGCGATCTGCGCACGACGGAGACGTCGTATCGCCGCGCGATGGACATCGCGATCGACGAGGCGCGCGCACATCCGGGCACGCGTGCGAACGCGAGCGTCGCGTGGGCCGCGAGTCGCGTCGGCCACGTCTACAAACTCGCGAGCCGGCAGAAGGAATGTCTCTCCGCGCTCGGCATCGCCCTCGGCGCGTTGAAAGAACTCGCACGCGCCGAACCGCAACGCACGACACACACGCGGCAGATCCTCACGATTCACAACGATCGCGGCGACGCGCTGCGCAGTCCGTTCGCGTCGGAAGGCATGCAGCCGCGACTCTCGCTCGTCGAGTACGAAGAGTCGCTGCGACTCGCCGAGCAACTCGCGAAAGCCGATCCATCCGATCAATCCATTCGCATTTCCGTGCTGCTCGCGAAGCTGCAGCTCGCCGACACGTGGCGCGAGATCGAGCCCGCGCGCGCGTTGCCGATGTTCGAGGCGCTCTTCGACGAGCTCGAAGCCTTGCGCCGAGACGATCCCTCGAATTTCCAGGCGACGCTCTTTGCCGCGCTCGCGCGTGTCGCATACGCGAACGCGACCGCGGCGTCGGGCGACCTGCAGCGCGCGCTCGTCCGTCACGATGAAGCCGTGCGTCGCATCACCGCGATGAGCACCGGCGATCGCGGACGTTCGATCAGCCGTCGCGACAGCACGAAAGCGCACACCGATCGCGGCGTGGTCCGGCTCGCACTCGGCGATGTCGGAGGTGCAGCGAATGACGCGAAGGTCTGCCGCGAATTCGCGAGCACGATCGACATCGTGAAAGGACGCCCGCTCGACGTCCGCGATGTCGCGCTGTGCTTCGGCTTCTCCGGCAACGTCGCGAAACGTCAGGGGCGACTCGCCGATGCCGCGAAGCACTACGACGTCGCGATGCGCACGTGGGGCGAGTTCGCGAATCGCAAGCTCGATAGTCCGTGGCTGCGCGCACAGATCGAGGAGGTCCGTCGTGACGCACATTGATGACCTCCTGCCGCACGTCTATCAGGAACTGCGCCGCATCGCGATCGGCTATCTCCGCTCGCAGCGCCCCGATCACACACTGCAACCAACCGCGCTGCTCAACGAGGCGTACATCCGACTCGCCGCGAGCGGTGATCCGCAGTGGAACAACCGCACGCACTTCTTCGCGACGGCGGCGGCGATCATGCGCAACATCCTCGTCGACCACGCCCGCGCGAAGCAGGCCGAGAAGCGCGGCGGCGGCGCGACGCTGATCTCACTCGACTCCTCGCACGAAGCCGCGGCCGGCAAACCGGCCGACCTCATCGCCCTCGACGACGCCCTTCGCGCGCTCGCCGTCGAAGACGAGCGCAAAGCGCGCGTCCTCGAGCTGCGCTACTTCGCGGGCCTCAGCGTCGAAGAGACCGCCGAGGCTTTGGGGATGTCGGTGGCGACCGTGGGGCGGGAGGCGCGCTTTGCGACGGCGTGGTTGCGTCGGGAGTTGTCGGCGCCCTCGTAAAAATATTTCGATCGCGATGATCGATTGCGGCGGGCCATTCCGTTCGTGGGGATGAAGTGACAAACCCAAACGGAGGATCTGCCATGAATCGAATGCATCGAGCGACTGCTCTCATCCTGATCTTGCTTGCGTGTGGCGTAGCCACCGCCTCTGAACCGGCGAGCCTCGTCGAGGCCACCATCCCGAATGATCCGGGCGTCATGCCTGGCGACAACATCTCGATCGTCGTCGTGCTGGACAACGGCTACGACGAGCCGGTCGACGTCGTCTTCGACAACCAGACCAAGCCCGACCTCGAGGACATGCCGGTCCTCCAGGTGTGGCCGCCGAAACTGCACATGCCGGCGAACAGCAAGGCCGCGATCGAGATCTTCGGCATCGCCAAGGCCGCGGGCAAATTCTCGATCCTCGTGCGCGGCGCGGTCAGCGACGAGGCAGGCATCGCGAAGTACGACGCCTTCGTGCCGCTCGCGATGCGCGTCACCGAAGAAGGCCGCGCGGCGAACCTCGTCGCGCAACTCGAAGACTACGACACGCTCTTCAACGAAGAGCTCGAGTACATCAACGGCGTCGGTCCCGCGTTCCCCGTGAAGCCGGGCGTCGGCGGCATCCCTGACCTCACGATTCCCGACACGTACCTTCCGACCGAGCCCGAAGAAGAGCCGCACATGATGCTCAAGCGCGCGCACACCGACGCCTTCACGCAAACCATCAAAGGCCAGTACCGCTGGCTCGACACGAAGGGCAAGATCCAGCCCGCTGCCGGATGGCGCGCGGCGTTGTACGTCGGCCTCGCCAACACCTGGGTCGACACCGGACTGCGCGACACCGTCGGCAACGATGCCTCCTTCGACTTCACGCTCAAGGTGCAACTCCCCGCGTACGTGCAGGGTCGCGTGATTCTCTATCCGTCCAATCGCTACTTCGATCTGCTCAACAGCAGCGCGGACAAGTACCGCTTCGTCTTCCCTGCGTTCAACATCAGCAACGGCGAGAACTACAACTACGGCCCGTGGTGGATCGACCTCAACAAAACCGCGCCCGGCCTGGGCGAACTGCATCGCAGCGGCTACGACCTCTACTCGCAGCTCATGGCAGCCAACTTCAATCCGTTCCGCGACAAGCCGATCCGCGTGATCTATCCCGGCACCGACGACTGCGGCAGCTGCACGCTCAACGGCACCGTGCACATCGAGATCGCCAAGGCCCCGAACAACCGCACCATCAAACACGAGCTCGGACACGAGCTGATGTACGAGTACTGGGGCGGCATGCCCGCGAACAGCGGCGGCTATCACGAGTGGCCGAAGTGCGCGAACAAAGGGCTCGCGCTGTCGGAAGGCTTCGCACACTTCGTCTCGTGGTGGGCGAACGTCGACCGCGTCACGCTGGCCGGCAACTTCTACACGCAGAACGGCGAGTCGCTGCCGGACAGCGTCTGCAAGGACACCCAGCTCAACGAGCTGCGCGTCGCCGCGACGTTCTGGGATCTGCACGACGCGAAAATCGACGGCGTCGATCTTTATGTGACGTCGACGAAGGGCCGCATTCTGGAGATGATTCTCGGCGGCAAGAACGTGCGCAACAGCTACAGCGAGTTGATGTATCCGCGACTCGAAACCGAGGGCGGATTGGAGTGGTGGCGCATTCCGGAAATCTCGGAGATGAACTACACGAAATGATGCGAATGCGAAGCGGCGATCATCATGGTCGCCGCTTCGTCACTTGACATTTCACGCATCGCCCGCCGATCATCTCGCTCGCCGATATGAGTTACGCCTCCAGCTCCCGCGCCGCGTCCGCACACGTCTCGATGATGTGTATGGGCATGTGCATGTGTATGCGCTGACGCGGGTGTAGCTCTCCTTCCAACCTCCACCCGCGGCACAGCGCCGGCGCGGTGGAGCGAAACGAAATCCTCGTTTCCGAACCCTCAGAACCTTTCTGACGATTCGCCCAAAGCCCACCGCCCGGTCACGGGTCCGGCGGGCTTTTTCA
>DASVNL010000077.1:0-7444 GCA_036383875.1 Thermoanaerobaculia bacterium | reverse complement strand
ACGTCTGCGCAACTTCATGGAGAAAGCCGGCCAGGCGACGCTCGTCGGCGACGTGTTCGACGACGCCGCGACGGGCCAGGGCCTGCTCAACTACTTCCTGCGCGGCATGAACAGCGGCGCACTCACGGAGCAGGAAGCGCTGGCCACCGGACTCACGCTCGACGAACTGCGCTCGCGCAGCTTCGTGAAGATCCTCGCGGGGCGGCGGAAGTAGCCGCCCCGATTTTTTTTCTCTCAGCTCTTGCCGAGGAGGCGGCGCTGTTCACCCTTGGCCCATTCGCACAGGCGGGACTTGTCCGCCTCGGACAAGTGCGCATCGGGGTGCAGCGGTCCCGCGTAGCCCTGCAGCGGCATCTCGCCCTTCTCGACCATCTCGCACACCTCTTCCATCTTGTGTGCGGCCTTCTTCGTCGAGTACGTGCCGAACTCCGACACATTCAGTTCGTGGCGCCCTTCCTTCACGTGGTCCGCGATCCACCATGAGACGGGGGAGATGTTCGTGTACCACGGCCACTTCGTCGTGTTCGAGTGACAGTCCGCGCAGGAGCGCGTGAAGATCGACTGCACGTCGGCCGGCATCTGCAAAACGTTCGCTTCGTTGATCGGCGGATTCGTGCGATTCGGACGAGCGAACTGCGCGAGCGCGAAAGCGATCACCAGCACGAGCACTACGATTTTCAGGACCTTCTTCACGCGTCATGACCCCCGATATGTCGAATAGCCGAATGGACTGAGCAGCAGCGGGACATGGTAATGCTGCGACGGATCCTCGATGCGAAACACGATGCTGGCCTCGGGGAAAAATCCGTTCCCGTTGTAGCCGCCCGTGTCGAACGTGATGCGATACACGCCGGGCTGCGTCGCTTCCGGTGTGAGCACGCGCGCGCGGCCGTCGTGGTCCGTCGCGCCGTCGAAGAGCGTCGCGCCGTCGCGCTCCAGCGTGATGCGCATGTTCGCCGCGGGACGTCCCAGCGCGGTGTCGAGTACGTGTGTCGTGATTCCGGCCATCACATCACCATCTTCTCGAGCCGCAGCTCGGTGATCTTGCGCTGCTCGTCCGCCGCGATGCGCAGCTCCGTCTCGCGATCGTGCGACAGGCGCTCGTTGAGATTCGCGAGCATTTCATCCGCACTCTTGCCCGTCGCGCAGACGAGATACACGAAGCCGAACTTGTCCTCGTACGCGCGATTGCCATCCGCGATCGCGGTCATCGTCGCGTCGCTGGCCGCGTTCACGCCGGACTGTTCCTGCGACGACCATCCCGCCTTGCGCTCGCCGATGCGCGGATGCGCGCCGAACGCCTCGAGATGATGATCGACCGGTAGCGCGTTCCAGATCGACTGCGCTTTCTCGAGCAAGTCCTCCCACGACGCGAACGGCCGCGCCGCGGCCATCTGGATCGCCCACTCTTTCGAGCCGCAGACCTTCTTGAATTCGTACGCGTGAAACAGCGTGTTGATGCGACGCACCGCCGCCGCGCGACGTCCGTTCTGCGTCGCGACGCCCCACACGCGCAGCCGGCTTACGCCGCCGTCGGGAAACACATTCACGCGCACGTGCGTGAACGGTCCGTCGCTCAGCAGTTCGTCGATGAAGAAGTGGCGCGTGTGCGCCTGCATCTTCGTTCGCGGCAGAATCTCGGTCCACGTCTCGCCGTCCGCGCTACCGTCGATTGAGCAGGTGTCGGGATAGTTGCCTTTGAAGTGATTCGTGTCCGCTTCGATGCGACGCACGCGGCCTTCCGTCGCCAGCTTCACGATCACCCAGTCGTATCCCGGACCGCGACGACGCTTCGTTTCCCAGCCGTCGCTCATGTTGTGCGCGCGGCCCGGCATGATCAGGTTGTGCTTCGGGCCGAAGAACATGTCGCTGCAGTTCAGCACCTCGCCGCCGTTTTCGGCCGCGGCGAGATCGACTTCGTTTCCGAGTCCGCCCACGAGGCGCCAGTCGGGGACGACTTCGCCGTGCACGCGCAGTCGCGCGACGCCGCCATCGGGAAAGATGTTCAGGCGGATGTGCGTGATTGCGTCCGTGCTCCGGATGTCGAAGAGGTTCTCGCTGTTGCCCTGCAGTTGCGATTGCGGCAGCAGCTCGCGCCACTCCGCCGCGAGCAGCGCTTCGACACTCGCGTCGCCGCGCATCGACGTGCCTTCGATCGAGCACGAGTCGGGGTAGTTGCCGCGGAAGAACGCGGTGTCGACGACGACGCCGCGGATCACGCCCGGAAGGCCGAGGCGGATGATGGCGAAGTCGTAGCCGGGGACGCGCTTGCGGCGGCTTTCCCACCCGTCCATCCACTTGCCCTTGTCCGTGTACTCGTGCTCTTTCCAGACCGCGGGCAGCGGCTTGAGAAGGTTTTCCTTCTCGGCGAAGTAGTCGTCGGTTGCGTACAGAACCGAACCGCCGAGGCGCTCGGATGCGAGGTCGAGGAAGTCGCGGAAATTCACGCGCGAAGTGTATCGCTGACGACGCCTTTCAATTGCGCGCCCATGTACGGCGTGACCTTGTGGCGATGCTGAATGAGCTCCGGCGTGACCGTGAACGTCGCCTCGGGATCCCAGATCACAAAGTCCGCATCCATGCCGATCGCGATGCGGCCCTTCGTCGAAAGATTGGCGAGTCGCGCGGTCGATTCGCAGCACCAGCGTGCGATGTCGGGCAGCGTGAAACCGCGCGCGCTCGCGTTCGTCCAGACGATCGGCAGCACGAGCTGCAGCGACGCGATCCCGCCCCACGCGCTCATGAAATCGCCGCGCTTCAGCTCCGGCGTGCACGGCGAGTGATCGCTGACCACGAGGTCGATGAGCCCCGACGCGAGCCCCTGCCACAACGCCTCGCGATTCTCATGCTCGCGAATCGGCGGCGCGCACTTGAACTCCGTGCGTCCGCGCGGGATCTGTTCGGATTCGAAATGCAGATAGTGCGGCGTCGTCTCCGCGGTCAGCGGGAGCTTCTCCGCTTTCGCGCGACGCAGAATCGACAGCGCGCTCGCCGATGAGAGATGCACGACATGCATGCGCGCGCCCGTCTCGCGACACACGCGCAGCAGCAACTCGATCGCCGCGTCCTCCGCCACGTTCGGCCGCGAGTGGAGGTACGTCGCGTACTCGTCGTTGTCGCCGTGCGCGTCGTGAATGTGTTCGGGCAACTCCGCGTGCACGAGCAACGGAGCGCCTGTCCCCGCGAGCTCGCGCGCGGCTTCGTACAGGCCGCGCTCGTCGACGTTCGGAAACTCGTCGACGCCCGAGTGCACGAGAAAGCATTTGAACCCGCGCGCGCCGGCTTCGAGCATCGGCTTCAGTTCATGCGTGTTCCCCGGCACGACGCCGCCCCACAACGCGACGTTCGTCTCGCCGTGCGCATGCTGCCGTTTGATCTCGAGCGCGCGCAACGACGTCGTCGGCGGCAGCGAGTTCAGCGGCATGTCGACGATCGTCGTGATCCCGCCCGCGCGCGCCGCACGCGTCGCCGTCGCAAATCCTTCCCACTCAGTCCGACCCGGCTCGTTGACGTGCACGTGCGAGTCGACGAGCCCCGGCATCACGACGAGGTCGCCGTAGTCTGTGTCCGCGCGGCCGTGCGGTTCGATCGCGACGATCCTGCCGTTCTCGACGGTGATCGTCGCGGGGCGGACTTCGTTGTCGATGACGACTCGTTGTGAGGCTAGGCGCATGCGTTCTTTCACCAATTCATCCTCAGGATAAACTCGAAGGCGAAGTGCCAAGCTTCTTCGAAACACAAAACGCGCTGCTCGCCGAGGGGACGCCCTTCGTGGCGGTGACGGTCGTCGACACGCTCGGGTCGACGCCGCAGGATCGCGGCGCGAAGATGCTCGTCACCGACGCGGGGCGTGAGTTCGGAACGGTCGGCGGCGGGAAGGTCGAGGCGCGCGCGATTCAGGAAGCGCAGTCATTGCTGCGCGACAGCGACGCGCCGAAGACGCGCTTCCATCAGTGGTCGCTCGAGAAAGACATCGGCATGACGTGCGGCGGGATCGTGCGCGTCTACTTCGAGGCGTTCAACGTCGCGCGCTGGAACATCGTCGTGTTCGGTGCCGGACATTGCGCGCAGGCGTTGCTCGACATGCTCGTGAAACTCGACTGTCGCATCACGTGCATCGATCCGCGCGCCGAGTGGCTCGAGCGCATCCCCGACAATCCAAAGCTGCGCAAAGTGCTCACGCCGGACATGCCGGCCGAGGTTTCGAAGATCGCGGAGGGATCGTTCGTCGTCCTGATGACGATGGGCCACACGACCGACAAGCCCATCCTCCTCGAAATTCTTCGCACCCGTACGTTCCCGTACCTCGGCGTGATCGGCAGTAACGCGAAAGCCAAGCGGCTGCGACAGGACATCGCCGCTGCGGGGCTTCCGGATGAGCTGCAGCGCGCGTTCTTCTGTCCGGTTGGACTCGAGATCGGCTCGAATCATCCGCAGGAGATCGCCGTGAGCATTGCGGCGCAGATGCTGCAAATTCGCGGATGAATGAAGGCGGCCCTCCGCGAGCACGCGCGGAAACTCGGCATCGAACTGTCGTACACCGACGCGTCCGGCATCGAACGCACTGCGAGCAAAGTCGCGCTCGCCGCGGCCATCGAAGCACGCTCGCGCACTCGCGTTGAAGCGACGCAGCTCATCGAGCCGGTGATCGTGGCGTGGGACACATCGCATCCGACGATCAACGTCGATTCGATGCGCGAGGTCGAGTGGACTCTCGAGCTCGAAGACGGCACCTCGCGCTCCGGCCGCGCGACCGGTTCGTTCACGCTCGATCCGTTGCCGCACGGCTATCACACGCTGCGTGTCGATCGCGATCACGAGGCGCTGATCATCGCGGCACCGATGACGGCACACGCGCCGCGCGGCAAATCGTGGGGCATCTTCGCGCCGCTCTACGCCGCACACACGCGCCGCAGCTGGGGCACCGGCGACCTCGGCGATCTCCGTGAGTATGCGAGCTGGATCGAGCGCTACGGCGGCAACGTCGTCGCGACGCTGCCGATGCTCGCGGCGATGGGCGACGAGCCGAGTCCGTACTCGCCGGCGACCCGTCTGTTCTGGAACGAGCTGTATCTCGACGTCACGCGACTGCCGGAGTTTCGCGCGGAGGACGTCGATGAAGGAACGCTCGCGCATCTGCGACAAAGCACGATCGTCGACTACGCGGGCGTGCTGGCCGAAAAGCGTCGCGTGTTGCGACGATGCCTCGAGCGCTTCGTGCCCGATCGCCCGTTCGCGACGTTCGCGAGCGGCGAGGCGAACGACTACGCGAAGTGGCGCGGCGAGGATGCAGCGCTGCATCTGTACGCGCAATTTCGTCTCTCTCAGCAGATGCGCGAAATCGCGAATCTCTATCTCGACTTTCCCCTCGGCGTTCATCGCAACGGCTACGACGCGCATCGCTACGCACACGTCTTCGCTCGAGGCGTGAGCGCGGGCTCACCACCCGACGCGTTCTTCACGAAAGGGCAGAACTGGGGCTTCGCGCCATTCGACCCCGACGCGTTGCGCGCCGATCGCTACGACTACTTCCGCAAGGCGATCCGCCATCACGTCTCGCACGCAGGCATCCTGCGCATCGATCACGTCATGGGCCTGCATCGCCTTTACTGGATTCCCGACGGCGTCGATGCGAAAGACGGCGTGTACGTGCGCTATCACGCGGACGAGCTGTACGCGATCCTCACTCTCGAATCACAACGCCATCACTGCACGATCGTCGGCGAAGACCTCGGCACCGTTCCACCGGAAGTGCCGGAAACGATGGCGCGACACGGACTGCGCCGCATGTACGTCGTGCAGTACGAGATCAAGCCGCAGAAACCGCCGCTGCCGTCTCCGCCCGCGATGTCTGTGGCCAGTCTGAACACGCACGACATGCCGACGTTCGCGGCGTGGTGGCGCGGCAAAGACATCGACGATCGCGTCGCGCAGGGATTGCTCGACGAAGTCGGCGCAAAGCGCGAACGCGAGTCGCGTGAGAGGATGCGTCGCGCGCTCGAACGAATCGATCCGTTCGAGTCGCTCCTGGCGTTCCTCGCTGAGAGCGACGCCGAGATCGTCCTCATCAACCTCGAGGACCTCTGGCGCGAGCTCGAGCCACAGAACGTTCCGGGCGTGCCGGAACGAAGCTGGCGACATAAGTTCCGAATGGGACTGGAGGACGCGCGCGATGACGGTTCGATTCGCAGGATCTTTACGAACGTCCATGCGCAAAGGGCGCATGACTTGCTTAGTATTCGCGGTCCTCAAAACGAATTTGTGAAGGAAGGGTAATGGCTGTACGACGCAAGAAAACGACGGGTGCAAGTGGCGAAGGAACGAATGGCGGCGGCGAGGCCGCGCCGAAACGCGTGACGACGAAGAGAGTCGCCGCGCCGGTTCCACCGCCCGCGCCTGTTGAAACAATTCCCAGTGAGCTGCCTCTCGAAATGAAGGAGGCGACCGCGAAGGCGTTCGAAGCGAAAAAGCCGGCTGCAAAGAAATCGACCAAACCAGCGACGCCGAAAGTCGCTCCGAAACCTGCTGCGAAAAAAGCCGCGCCCAAGCGCACGCGGCGCGAAGCAGTGCCGACACCGAGCGAGGCCCCAATCGAATTGCAGAACGTCGGCGCGGACGTCGTGCCGCGCGTGACCATCGAAGTCGACACGCACCGCGAGCCTTTGAGCGCTCCGATGGTCGTCCCCGAGGCCATTCGCGAGCACACGATCGATCAGATTGCGCCCGAATCGTCGGACACGCGTCCGGCGTCGCTGCTCAGTGACTGGGATTTCCACCTCTTCAATGAAGGGACCCACAACAAACTCTGGACGAAGCTCGGCAATCACAGTGTGCCGGGCGGCGTGATGTTCGCCGTCTGGGCGCCGAACGCCGCGAGCGTGAGCGTCATCGGCGATTTCAATGACTGGAATCGCACCGCGCATCCGCTGCAGCGTCTCGACGGCGCGTCCGGCATCTGGGAAGGATTCGCCGCCGGCGTCGAGCGCGGCGCGACGTACAAGTACCACATCGTCTCGCAGTTCAATGGCTACGCCGTCGACAAGGCCGATCCGATGGCCGTGCATCAGGAAGTGCCGCCGGCCACCGCGTCGAAGGTGTGGGATCTCGAGTATCAGTGGAATGACTCCGCGTGGATGGAATCGCGTAAAGCACGGAATTCCTACGAAGCGCCGATGTCGACGTACGAAGTGCACCTCGGCTCCTGGCGCCGCGTGCAGGACGTCGAGGATGGTCCGTACCGCTCGATGACGTATCGCGAGATCGCCGAGCCGCTCGCCGCGTACGTGAAGAAGATGAATTTCACGCACATCGAGCTGATGCCGCTGCAGGAGCATCCGTTCTATGGATCGTGGGGATATCAGGGCACGGGATATTTCGCACCGACGAGCCGCTACGGCACGCCGCAGGATTTCAAGTACCTGATCGACGTTCTGCATCAGAACGA
>DASVNL010000076.1:0-25599 GCA_036383875.1 Thermoanaerobaculia bacterium | reverse complement strand
GAGCATCTCCGACATCAGCGAAAGGCCCGGGCCGGACGTCGCGGTCATCGCCTTCGAGCCGGCGAACGATGCGCCGACGACTGCGCCAATCGCCGCGAGCTCGTCTTCGGTCTGCAGACAAGTGCCGCCGATCTTCGGCAGCCATTCGCCGAGCAACTGCAGAACTTCCGTCGACGGCGTGATCGGATAGCCCGCGAAGAAACTGCAGCCCGCGTGCAGCGCCGCGAAAGCGGTCGCCTCGTTGCCGGACATGAGCAGTCGCGCCGGACCTGATTCGTTGCCCGCGTCGCGCAAACGCGGAGCGGCGATCCCCGCGCCGATGTCGAGCGCGCGCATGTTCGCGTCGATCACCGACGCGTCGCGTTTGCGGAAGCGTTTGCGCATCGCGGTGCGGATACTGTCCATCGGGAGCGCAAACAGCGATGCGAGCAGGCCGAGGGCGACGATGTTCTTCGCGCTCGGAGCGCCGGCGGCCTTTGCGAGTTGCGCAAACGGAACGGCGACGCAGCGTTCCGCGGCGATCTCCGGCGGCGGCGCATCGTCGGGCTCGTGGAACACGATGCAGCGATCGGACAGCGTCATCTCGCTGCGGAAGCGTGCGAAGTCGGCGAATCGGAACACGATCAGCGCGTCGAGTGCATCGCCCTGCGCCGCGATCGGCGTCGATGAGATGCGCACCGTCGACGATGACTCGCCGCCGCGGATCTGCGGTCCGTACGCTTCGGTTTTGATGACGTGCAGCCCGACTGCGGCGCAGGCCATCGCCGCGAGATCACCCGCGACCACTGCGCCGTCGCCGCCCGATCCGACGATGGAGAATGTGACGTCTTCGCTCATGCGAGCCAGAGTGGCGGCGGCACGAACATGCGGCGAGGATTCGTGTCACGCGGGCGGGTGACGTTCATCACCGGGTCATGAACGGCGCGGATCGACGATGCGTTGAGATCATGTCTCAGCTGGCACCGGACGTCGACGCCGATCTCCCCACACGCAAACTGCTGCTGGTCGGACAACCGAACGTCGGCAAGTCGCTGATCTTCACGCGGCTCACGCAGCGCTACGCGACCGTGTCGAACTATCCAGGCACGACCGTCGAGATTACGAGCGCGCTCGCGGAGATCCACGGCGAGTTGCGCGAAGTCGTCGACACGCCGGGCACGAACACGCTCGCGCCGCAGTCGTTCGAGGAACGCGTCACGCGCGATCTGCTCATCGCGTCGAGCGATGCGGACGTCGTGCAAGTCGGCGACATCGGCAACCTGCGCCGCACGTTGCTGATGTCGCTGCAACTCGCCGAGCACGGGATCGCGTTCACGCTCTGTCTCAACATGAGCGATGAGCCGGACGCGCCAACCGTCGCGATCGACGCGCTCGCCGATCGTCTCGGCGTGCCGGTCGTGGCCGTGTCCGCGCTTCGCCGCTGGAACCTCGAGAAGCTCAAACATCACGCGCTTCGTCCGAAACGCTCGCCGCTGTCGGTGCGCTATTCGAATGCCGTCGAAGAAGCGATCGCGTTCCTCGGCCGGCGCGGGATGTCGCGCGCGGATGCGTTGTCCGAGTTGTGCGGCGGCGATGCGTCGCCCGAGCTCGTCGCGAACATCGCGAACGTGCGACTGGAAATCGTCGATGAATTGATCGCCGACGTGATGGCGGAGACGGGACCGCGCAGCCGCGACGTCCTCGGCGCACTTTGCATGCATCGCATCTGGGGCGTGCCGATCCTCATCGGCGTGCTCTATGTCGCGTGGTTGTTCGTCGGAAAGTTCGGCGCGGGCACGCTGGTCGACTTGGTCGAGACGTCGATCTTCGAGGCGTACGTGAATCCGTGGGCCACGCGATTCGTGACCTTTGCGGTGCCGGTGCAATTCATCCGCGATCTGCTCGTCGGTCCGTACGGCGTCATCACCATGGCGCTGACGTACGCGATCGCGATCGTGCTGCCGGTCGTGATGACGTTCTTCACGCTCTTCGGAATCCTCGAAGACTCCGGCTATCTGCCGCGTCTCGCGGTGATGCTGCATCGCACGTTTCGCCGCATGGGGTTGAACGGGAAGGCCGTGTTGCCGATGGTCCTCGGCCTCGGCTGCGACACGATGGCCACGCTGACGACGCGCGTGCTCGAGACGAAGAAAGAGCGTGTCATCGTCACGATTCTGCTGGCCCTCGGCATTCCGTGCTCCGCGCAGCTCGGCGTGATCATGGCCATGCTCGGACGCCTCGGCGGTCCCGCGACGATGATCTGGCTGGGCGTGACGCTATCGACGATCTTCATCGTCGGCTTTCTCTCTTCGAAGATTCTTCCCGGCGAGAGCGGCGACTTCATCGTCGAGCTCCCGCCGATGCGCATGCCGCGTCTCTCGAACATCCTCATCAAAGTTCTCGCGCGCACCGAGTGGTATCTGAAAGAAGCGGTGCCGCTGTTCATCCTCGGCACGCTCGTGTTGTACGTCCTCGACGTCACGCATCTGCTGACCGTGCTTCAGCGCGCGCTCGCGCCGGTCGTCGTCGGCGCACTCGGTCTTCCGGCCGAAGCGGCGAACGCGTTCGTGATCGGGTTCCTCCGTCGCGACTACGGCGCAGCCGGCTTGTTCGCGATGCAGCGCGGCGGCGTGCTCGATCCGAAACAGACCATCGTCGCGTTGACGGTGATCACGCTCTTCATCCCGTGCGTCGCGAATTTCCTGGTGATGGTGCGCGAGCGCGGCAAACGCGCAGCGCTCGCGATCGCAGCGTTCATCACCGCGTACGCGTTCGCAATCGGCACGCTGCTGAACATGGTGTTGCGATGACTCACGAGTGTCCGCTGTGCGGGGTTGATTTCACCGGCGCTGAATGCAAGCCGTCGTGTCCGATGGCGCGAGGGTGTTCGATGGTGCGATGTCCGCGTTGCGGTTACGAGTTCGTTGAGAGCGGTCGGTTCATCGACATGCTGCGACGCTGGATTCGACGCACGCCGCCGGAAGCATGCGTCAGTGGCGACGTCGTGCCGGTCACGAATCTCGCGCTTGGTGCGACGGCTCCGGTCGAGCGCATCGCGACGCAGTCGGCCGCGCGCATGAGTCATCTCGCGTCGTTCGGGATCTCGGCGGGCAGCGATGTGCGGCTCATCGCGCGACGTCCGACCGTCGTGCTGGCGTGTGGCTCGTCGTCCGTGGCGTTGGATGACGGCGTCGCCGGCGAGATCTTCGTGCGCATCATGCCTGCGGCGTAAGCCTCGGCATTAGATGCTGACGAGTTTTTCGAGCTCCGCTTTTTTGAGGACGACGATCGTCGACCCGCGGACTTCGATGACGTTCTTGCGTTTGAAATCGCTGAGCAGGCGCGTCACGGTCTCGCGGGTCGTGCCGATCATCTGCGCGACTTCTTCGTGAGTGAGCAGCACTTTGATGCGCACGCCTTTCGACGTCGTCTCGCCGTGCAGGTCGCACCATTCGAGCAGGAGCTTGCCGAGTTTTTCGGACGTCGATTGCGCGAGGCCGAGGGAGCGGATCTCGCGTTGGGCGGCCTGGTACTTTTCGCTGAGTTGCTGCGCGGTGTGCATGCAGGCGTCGGCGTGCGTGCCGAGGAATCGAAGGAAGTCGTCGCGCTTGATGAAGTTCAATTGCGAAGGCTCGAGCGTTTCTGCCGACACCTCGTACGGCCGGCCGAGAATCGTGGCGCTCGCGCCGAGGACTTCGCCGGGCTCGGCGAGCTTCACGATGAGCGTCCGTCCTTCGGATGAGGAGGTGGTCAGCTTCGCGCGTCCGCTGCAGAGGATGAAAACGCCGCGCGGCTCTTCGCCTTCGACGAACAGGACCGATCCTTTTGGATAAAGGCTCGTGAACTTGATCGCGTCGAGCGTTTTCATGGCTGCGGGCGACATGTCGCAGAACAGCTGCTGGGAGCTGCGCGAGCAGGTCGTGCAGTTGTTCTGGATCTGAATGTTGTAGGGCGATGGCATGGGACGCCTCCATCACTGAATGTGGGACCGGAGAGGGGCGAGCCCCTGCGACAGTGCGCACGGCGCGAGGTGACGCGTGTCACCTCGCGTTGTTTGCGCCCTCGCGTGCCTTGACGAATCCCACCGAGATCACGAGCAGAAGCGTGATGCCATTGGCGACGATCACGACGACGTCGCGGCGGAGCACGCCATACATCGTCCAGAGGAACACGCCCATGACGAACAGGGCGAGATATCCCCACGAAAAATCGCGTGCACTGCGCGTGTTCCATGTGCGAATCACCTGCGGGAACCACGCGGCGGTCGTCCCGATCGCGGCTCCGAATCCGACTGCGAACATCAGGAAGTTCTTCATCCTCACGTAACGATGCAGCCGGACGTCGCGTGACCGCATGATGGCCGTCACGCCGCCCGGTGCGATTCGTTACGCGCGCCGGCGGCATGGACGTCGCGTCATCCATGCCGTCGCTTCGCTCGCAGGCACGATTACGCGGCAGACGCGAGCTGCTTCTTCACGTCGACCTTGATGGTCCGCGGCTTCGCGCTTTCCTTCTTCGGGATGTGCACTTCGAGCAGACCCTTGTCGAATTTCGCGCCGATCTTTTCCGGCTCGACGTTCGGCGGAAGGGTGAAGGCGCGGTAGAACGAGCCATACGACCGCTCGACGCGGTGATAGCCCTTCTCATCGACTTCCGTCTCGGCTTCGCGCTTGCCGGAAATCGCCAGCACGCCGTTTTCGATCTCGACCTGGATGTCCTTGTCGTCGAGTCCGGGCAGTTCGGCCTTGATGACCAGTTCGTCCTTCGTTTCGACGATGTCGGAGAGCGGCACCCAGTTGGCCAGCGTCGCTTCTTCAGGTGGATTCATGCGGGCGAACAGACGATCCATCCGTCCGCGCAGCGCGTTGAGCTCCTCGAACGGATCCCAACGTTCAAACTTCGTGAGCAGTGTCATGAGCGGCCTCCTTCCATGTCACGGCGACGACGCGACGTCACCGCAGTAAAGATGGATTCACTCCTCTGCGCGCGATAGCACGCCGGTCACAGGTGCGCGAGTGCGCGAGTCACGCCGTCACCGGCTCGTATGACCATCATCACCCCGCACCGTATGGACGGGAACCAGATTGGCGAACGAAAGGAGTTCGCCATGCAACGAGAACAGCTTCGAAAATTCGTCTTCTGGTTCGGCTGGTCGGTCCTCATTGCGGTGCCGCTCATCTTCGTCGCCGAGGCCGTGATCACGCAGGATCTGCCGCACGTGCAGCCGTGGAAGTGGGCGATTCCTCTGGCCGCCGCGCTGATCGCGTACGCCGCGCGCAATCGCGACGACGTTCTGCATCATCACGTCGTTTGACGCCATGAAGACATCCATCGATCGCAATCGGATCCGGTCGCTGGCTCTCCTCGCACTGATCGCGATTCCCGCGTACGCGGAGACTCGCGATCAGATGCTCGTCTCGACGCGCTGGCTCGAGCAGCACAGGAAGACGGTGACGCTTCTTCACATCGGCGATCGTGCGGAGTACGACGCGGGCCACATCGCCGGCGCGCGACTCATCGAATCGTCGGCGCTGCTCGTTCAGCGCGGCGAGATTCTGAATGAGTTGCCGCCGGTCGATGCATTGGAGTCGGTGTTCCGTCTCGCGGGTGTCGGGTCGTACGGGCGCATCGTCGTCTACAGCACCGATCCACTGCTCGCGACGCGCGCCTGGTTCACGCTCGACTACCTCGGGCAAGGCGCGCGCGTCTCGCTGCTCGACGGCGGACTGGCGAAGTGGAAAGCCGGCGGCGGTGCGTTGTCGCAAAAGCGCGTCGTGCCGAAGCCGGGATCGTTCGAAGCGCGCGTGCGACCCGAGGCCGTCGTTCATCTCGATGCGATGCGGAAGCTCGTTCGCCTGCGCGACGACGTCCTGCCGGATGTCGCGTTCATCGACGCGCGTCCGCCCGCGCAATTCAGCGGCGAAGAGCCGGGACCCGGAGTGCGCGTCGCGGGGCACATCCCCGGCGCGATCAATCTGCCCGTCGCGGTGCACTTCGCATCGGACGGCACATTCCGATCCGCGGACGAACTGCGCGAGCTGTACGACGGCGCCGGCGTTTCGAAGGTCATGAACGTCGCGTACTGCCGCACCGGCATGCAGGCCGCCGTCACGTACTTCATCCTCCGCTACCTCGGATACGACGCCGCGCTTTACGACGGCTCGTATCTCGAATGGAGCAATGCCGGTGAAAGCATCGAGTCCTGATGGCTCCGGCCGTTCTCGCCTTCGTCAGCGTTCTCGCGGTGAGCGCCGTTTCGCTCGCGGGACTGCTGACGTTGTCGATGAGCGAGGCGCGCGGGCGACGGCTGGCGACGTTCTTCGTGAGCTTCGCCGCCGGCGCACTACTCGGTGACACGTTCATTCATCTCGTGCCAGAGGTGTTTGCGAACGCGCGCGGCACGGGCGCGCTACGCCGATCGCTGCTGATTCTCGGCGGCATCCTGCTGTTCTTCGTCGTCGAGAAACTGCTGCGGCACCGGCACGGACTCCTCCATCACCACGACCATCCCGACGTCGAACGTCCGGAGCTCGCCGGCGTGAACGTTCTCGGTGATGCGATTCACAACTACCTCGACGGTTTGCTCATCGGTGCGAGTTGGCTCGTCAGTCCGGCGCTCGGCGTCACGACGACCATCGCCGTGCTGCTGCATGAGATCCCGCAGGAGATCGGCGACTTCGGCATTCTCATTCACAGCGGTTTGACTGTTCGGAAGGCTGTGTGGTTGAACGTGATGAGCGCGGCGACGGCGATTCTCGGGACGACGACCGCGGTGATCGCCGGCGCAGTCGCGCACGAACGGATGACGAGCCTGCTCGTTCCTCTGACCGCGGGTGGCTTCGTTTACATCGCCGCAGCGGATCTCATCCCCGAGCTCCAGCATGACCGAAGTCTTCGCGCGCTCGTTACGCAGACACTGCTGATCTCGCTGGGAATCGGCGTGATGGCGCTCCTCGCGTTCATCGACTGAACGAATCATCCGCCAACACGACAGCGGTCACGCACGCATATGCGCGTGCGTCGGAGACACGTTTACAACCGTGACACGGATGCCTGTCGCGCGCAGAAGCGGGACGCACGGTGGATCCTGCAGACGCGGCCCGGTCACGGAGAACGCGCGTCGGGTCCTCCGCCTGCGACTTGAAAAGGAGGTACCTCATGAATCTGCACAAACCCACCCGCTTTCCGCCGCTGTATCTGCTTTTGGTTGCGTTCTGTGCAATCGCGGCATTGGGCGATGAACCGCGATCGCAGAAGGAGACGCACGAGCCGATGACGTTCCAGGGCTTCCGCGTCCGGGCAAACGTCGCCGTACCGATTCCCAGCAGTTGGGGACCTCGGGTCGTGTCGATGGGACCGGCGCTCTTCCAGGAGATCCCGCCGTGCCGGTTCATCAGCACGCTGGACGCCGATCAGTATCCCGCTCCGTGGGGCGGGCCTGCATTCGTGAAAGATGAATCGCGTTTGTACACAGTCAGCGGCGAGATGCGCACAGGCGAGTTCACGAATCCGTGTTCGTACGTGATCCCGTCGAACGCGCTCGCCGTCGCGACACGCGTGTACGTCCAGAGCCCCGATGGTGACGGCT
Organism: Thermoanaerobaculia bacterium; assembly: GCA_036383875.1. Taxonomy (GTDB): domain Bacteria; phylum Acidobacteriota; class Thermoanaerobaculia; order Gp7-AA8; family Gp7-AA8; genus QHVT01. The sequence continues at coordinate 18,032 of DASVNL010000076.1, read as the reverse complement.
CGATCTATCTCACGCCCGCTGCGTGGCCGCCCGCGGCCGGCATGCCGATCCTCGAGTTTCATGGGGAGGATGCCGTCATTGAAGAAGGAGCCGTGATGACGCGCGGCGCCGGATTCTCGCTCGCGTCGATTGGCGCGGGCACGGACGTCGTCGTCGATCTTCTCGGCTATTTCATTGAAGATCCCGATGGCCAGGGTCCGCAGGGAGAGCAAGGATTGACCGGACCGCAAGGGCCGAAGGGCGAGCCTGGCGTCGCTGGTGCGCAGGGCGAAGTCGGTCCGATGGGTCCGCAGGGACCGAAGGGCGATCAAGGCGTCGCTGGTGCGCAAGGCGAGATCGGTCCGATGGGTCCGCAGGGACCGAAAGGCGATCAGGGCGTCGCTGGTGCGCAAGGCGAGATCGGCCCGATGGGTCCGCAGGGACCGAAAGGCGATCAAGGTGTCGCTGGTGCGCAAGGCGAAGTTGGTCCGATGGGTCAGCAGGGACCGCAGGGAGAACAAGGTGTCGCTGGTGCGCAGGGCGAGATTGGTCCGATGGGTCCGACTGGTCCGCAAGGACCGCAGGGCGAAAAGGGAGTCGCCGGTGTGCCGGGCGAAGTTGGACCGATCGGTCCGACCGGCCCGACCGGTCCGGAAGGCGCAGTTGGACCGCAGGGACCTGCAGGTGCGACGGGACCGCAGGGACTTCAAGGCGTGCCGGGACCGCAGGGTCCGCAGGGACCTGAAGGTCCGCAAGGGCCGAAGGGTGAAAACGGCACGGGGATCCTGTGCGTATCCGGCGTCGAGACCTTCCCTCCGGGCGGCACGATCACCGTCTACAACTCCAAGATTCACTCGACGTCGCTGCTCATCGTGAACTACGTGAACGGTTCGCGAGGCAACGCGTGTGCAACCGAGAACCAGGGACATGGCTGGGCGACGTTCTCCGGAAGTCCCAACAAGCAGTTCCGCTACATCGTCATCGAATGATCGAATGAACGGTCGTGTGAACGCGGGCGCCTTCGGGCGCCCGCGTTGCGTTTGGCCTATTCAATGGCGGTGGGAGGGCGCTTGTGCTGACACGCGGGACAGTACGGAAGTTTCACGTCGGTCGTGTAGCCGCATTTGCCGCACACGTAATACGTCTTCGCGTCTTTCATCGACTCGAGATCGCGCGCCGCGGCGCTGCACAGATTTCCGTGCTCGACTTCGCTGTCGCGCGTCTGGTCGAAGATCTTCGCGATGTCCGCGGCGTTGTGGCGATTGCAGGTCTCGATCGCTTCGCGATACAGACCGTCGCGTTCCGCTTTTTCCGAGGCCGCGGCGTTGCGGAGATTGTCGCCCGTCGTTCCGGCGTCCTGAGGGATCGCCTCTTCTTCGGGCGGCAGCGCGACGTCGTTGTCGCGAAGGATCGCGGCGAAACGTTCTCCGTGAGTTCGCTCCGCCTGTGCCTGCGCGCGGAACAGCGTCGCGGCTCCGGCGTAGCCTTCCTCCTGCGCCTTGCGCGCGAACGCCTCGTATCGCGCAACGGCCTGCCGTTCATTCACGAGCGCGCGTTCTACGGCGTCGCGAACCTCGCGCGGCAGAGGATTCGTGGCGGCGATCGTTCCTGCGGCGATCAACGAAAGGACCAGGGCAATCAGCGTGCGTTTCATAGGCACACCTCCTGTGCTTGTCAGTAAGTCCGCGCGTCCGCTGCGACGACGATCGTCGTCACGCGTGGCAGTGATGACGCGCAGTCATTCGAGTGCGGACGCAAGCGCGGCATCGCGCTCGTAGTGGTCGCGATGAAACTCGACGTGACCGTCGTCGCCGACCCATGCAGTCCAATACAAAACGTACACGGGCTCCGGGACCATCAATCGGATCGTGCGCTCGACGCCGCTTTCGATGTCGTTGTCCATCGCATCCGCATTCCACTGCGGTTGATCGCGCAACAGGTACAGCGCGAGGTCGAGCGGCCGTTCGAGTCGAATGCATCCGTGACTGAATGCGCGAAACGGCTGCGCGAACAACTGCTTCGCGGGCGTGTCGTGCAGGTAGACGTTGTAGCCGTTCGGCATGTCGAATTTGAGACGGCCCAGCGAATTCCACGGGCCGGGACGCTGCCGGATGCGGCCATCGATGACGACCATGTGCTCGCGCGCGAAGTACGTTCGATCGCGACGCTGCTTCGGCCACAGTTCCTTGATCGCGATGCTCTCCGGGACGTTCCACCACGGATTCACGATGACGTTCTCGATCCGCGCGGCGAAGAACGGCGTGCGCGTGTACTCCTTGCCGACGACGGTTTTCATCGCCAGCACGGAGCGGCCGTCTTCGATGACGTCGAGGCGAAACGCGGCGATGTTCACGAGCACGTAGCTCGTGCCCAGGTCTTGCGGCATCCATCGCCAGCGCTCCATGTTCGCGGCGATCTGCCGCGCGCGATCCGCCGCCGGCACGTTCATCTCCCGCAGCGTTTCCGCTCCGACGACGCCATCCTCGGCGATGCCGTGATGCGATTGAAAGTGTCGAACGAGCGCATCGAGCTCCGCGTCGAAGAGCGAGCTTTCGCTCGTGTTGCCGAGGCGCTTGCGCACGTCGAGCACGCGCGGATCGTCGTCGCCGAGGCGCAGAGAGCGTCCGGCGGGGACGACGTTCCATGTCACGGCGCGATACGCCGCGAGCGCTTTGCGCAAGCGGAGATAGCCTTCGTGACGCGACGTGAGTCGGGCGAGCGTTTCTTCGATCGTGTGCTCGTCGAGCGCCGCTTGCAGAATCGCCGCGACGTCGAGCTTCGGCGGAGGCGCACACCATGACGGCCGCGCGAACTGCGGATCGGTCACGCCTTGCGAGAGATGCGTTGCGGCAGTGAGGAACGCATCGGTCGCGAGCACGTCGCGTTCTGCGCCATCGAGACGGACGATGGCGTCGCGGTGATAGCGACGCGGCGACAATCCTTCATCGGCGAGATGATCGATCGCGCGCGCCAGCGATGCGATTGCAGGCGCGTCCCATGCGGGACGTTCGTCGCGACGCGAGTAGAACGTGCGCAGTCCCGAAGCGTCGCAGATGCGCTCGTTCGCGACGACGTCGTGGCGGAGCAGAGTCCCGAGATCCACTGCGAGAACGAGCGCCGCGATCAGCATGCGAGGTCACCTCTCCGTCAATCAACGTAGAGACGTGGCGAGTGGCACGCGTTGGCGGACATCACACGGAGTGGTGATCCGAAACGCGGCGGCGGTTCGGGATGCGACTCACACTGAGGACGCCATGAACGTTCGAGATGCGATGACGCCCGATCCCGCCACGTGCGAGCCAACGACCACGCTTCGCCTCGTCGCGATGCTGATGCTCGATCACGATTGCGCTGCCGTTCCGATCGTCAGCTCGGGCGAAGTGCTGGGCATCGTCACGGACCGGGACATCACGTGCCGCGCCGTTGCGCGCGGCTGGAACGCCGCCGAGCTTCCCGCGATCGCGGTGATGTCCACGCCGCTCGTTGCGCTCCATCCCGACGAGACGTTCGACGAAGCGGTGCAGGTGATGAAAGAGAATCACGTCCATCACCTCCCGGTCATCGACGACGCCGGCCATCTCCTCGGCATCCTCGCGCAGTCCGATCTCGCCCGCTGGATGTCGAATCGCGAGCTCGGCCAGCTCACGCGCGAGACGTCGGTGCGAGGCGTGCCGCGCATTCCGCACGCGATCGTTCGCACCGAGCACTGATCGCGATTTCGCATGCACATCTCCTCGTGACCGGAGCCACGAAGACCGGTGTCCGGCGTCCTCGCCGCGATGCCGTTCGGCACCTACGTTGGGCTACGCCTGACCAAAGGAGGTTTGTATGACGAAAGGCACGAGCAGTACGTTGCAGCACGATGTTCTCGCGGAATTGGAGTGGGATCCGAGCGTCGATGCGACGAAGATCGGCGTGACCGCGACCGACGGAGTCATCACGCTCACTGGACACGTCAACACCTATCCGGACAAGTGGGCCGCCGAGCGGATCGCGAAACGCGTTCACGGCGTGAAGGCCGTGGCGAACGACGTCGAAGTGAAGCTCGCATCCGGAGGGATGCGCGATGACACGGAGATCGCCAAGGCGGTCGTCGACGCGCTGTCCTGGAACGTCGCGGTTCCGGCGGACAAGGTCAAAGTGACGGTGACGAAGGGCTGGGTCACGCTGACCGGCAATCTCGACTGGCACTACCAGAAGAGCGCCGCGGAGGAAGGGATTCGCTACCTCAAAGGCGTGCGCGGTGTCTCGAACGACATCTATGTCGCTCCGCGCGTCGCCGCCGCGGACGTGAAGCAGAAGATCGAGGCCGCTCTCAAACGGAGCGCCGAGGTCGACTCGAAGAAGGTTACGGTCGAGGCGAGCGACAGTCGCGTGACGCTGCGCGGCAATGTGCGCTCGTGGGCCGAACATGACGACGCCGTGAATGCCGCGTGGGCGGCGCCTGGCGTCCGTCAGGTCGTCGATGAGTTGCGCATCCACGCCTGACGCGTCCGATCCGGGCAATCGACCGTGAGGCGGTCCGCGGGCCGCCTCACGCGTTCGAAGCGCGATCATCATCACGTCGACGTGTGAGCCGCGGCATCGCCCCACGCGCCTTTGCGCCGCACTGTGACAGCGGAGGCATCGATTGCATTCAGACCTCGAAGCGATCGTGTCCGCGGACGAAGAAGCGCGGTCTCGTGTGAGGCTGGCGGAAGAACGCTCCGATCGCGCACTCGCCGATGCACGCGCATCGCGCGATGCCGCGATCGACGCGCGCCGTCGCGAAGTGACGTCGGCATTCGAGCGCGAGTTGCAGAGCATTCACGACGCATGCGACGCACGCGTGGCGGAGCTGCAGCGGCAACAGGCGCAGTACCTCGCGAGTCTCGCCGAGGCCGGCGTGACGAAGTTCGACGATGCGGTGGCGGCGTACCGGCGACTGGTTTGCGAGGTCACGTCGTGAGCCGCGCATCACTCGCGAACGCGAACGCGCGCATGCATGCAGCAAAAGCGCGATTGTTGACTCGCGCCGAAGCCGCGCCGTTGTTCAGCGCGACGGACGACGTCGCGATGCAGCGCGTCGTCGCCGCGTTAGGCGTCGCGGATCCGATGCGGAGCGTGCTGCGTATCTATCAAACCGCGATCCGTGGGTATCCGCGAGGCGAGCCGCTTTTTCGCGCGCTTCTCGCACGGCACGAGATCGAAGACGTGAAGGTGTCGTGGCGCCGCTCGCGACATGGCGGCATCACGCCGTTGCAGATCGTCGAGCAGCTCGCGGCGACGCCGTACGCCGCGATCGCGGCGACCGTCGCGCGTGCGCACGGCACGGACATCGCGGCCGCGGAGCTCGCATTCGATCGCTGGGTGTCGCAGCGATTGCTCGACGAAGCGCGGCGCTTGCCGCGGCGCGAAGTGCTGGCGCGGCGGCTCGTGGAGTCGGTGGTTCGCGAACGCGACGCGGAGCTCGTTCGCCGCGGCGCGCGATGGTACGGGCTGACCAGCGTTTCCGGACACGCCGACGATGTCGTCACGCTGCGACGCGAACGGCGACGCCTTTGTCGTCGCGCGTTCATCGGCAGTCCGTTTCTGCTCGCACCCGCGGTCGCTGTGATTCTTCTCGCCGAGGAAGAAATGCGCGCGGTGCAGGCGCTGGTGGAACGTCAGGGCGATGCGAGCCTCGACGGGCCGTTGCTGCGCGCGCTGGCCGCGTCGCAGATCGGAGCGTGATCATGCTGCGCTCCGTGCCGATGGTTCACTTCCGCGTGCAGGTGCCGAGCCGCGACGCCGGCGTTGCGACTCGCGCGATCGCGTCCGAAGGACTGCTGCATCTCGTCGACATCGCGCATGGCCACGCGTCGTTCGATGCGTCGCCGCCCGGCGTGCGCGACCTCTACGCGGCTTTCCGCGACCTCGTGCATCGCATCGATACGACCGCGGAACGACTGGGCATCCAGCGCGAAGAACCCAGCGGCGCGATCGACGGCGACGACCTCACCGACTTCGCCGCGGAACGCGAGCGCATCCTCCTCGTGCTCGAGCCGATCGAGAAGCGCGTGCAGGAGCTCGCGCGACACGCCAGGGAGACGCGCGAGCGGCTCACCGCGATCCGCGATCGTTCCGCCGACGTCGCGCGGCTCGACAAAGCGAGCCTCGACCTCGATCGTCTGCGCCCGCTGCGATTCGCCGCGCTGCGTCTCGGCGTCGCGCCGGTCGAAACGCTCGCGTCGATCGTCACCGCGCTCGCTCCTGCGGCGCACGCGCTGGTTCCGCTCGAAGATCGCAAAGACGACGTGATGTTCGCGGCAGTCGCACCGGCGCATGCGCAGTCGCGTCTCGACGAGGCGATGCGACTCACCAGCGCACGCGTCGTCGTTCCTCCGAGTGCGACCGAACGAATCGTCGAAGAGCTCGCCGAAGCGGAACGTGCGAATGCAGACGTCAAGGCTGCGTTCGACGATGCGCGCGCGAACGCCGAAGCGCCGCTCGCGAAGATCGCGCGCCGCGCCGAGACGGCGATGCTGTTGCTGCAGGCGCAAACGTTTTTCGCCGCGGCGGGACGCTTCATCGTCATCTCGGGTTGGGTGCCGCGCGACGACGCGGAGCGTCTCACGCAACGCGTACGCGCAGTCACGAAGGGACACGCCGTCATCGACGTCGAACCGGTGGAGAGCGTGCCTGGAGTGAGCGAGGGAACGCTGCGCGTGCCGATCCTGCATCGCAATCCGCTGCTCCTCCGTCCGTTTCAGAAACTGATCGATCTCTACGGCACGCCGTCGTACGCGGAGCTCGAGCCGATCGCGTTCTTCGCGATCGGATTCCTGGCGATGTTCGGCCTGATGTTCGGCGACGTCGGACACGGCGCGGTGTTGTTCTCGGCGGGCTGGTTTTTGTTCCGGTACGTGCCGCGATTTCTCGACTACGGGATCCTGCTCATGGAGGCCGGCTGTTCATCGGCGGCGTTCGGACTGCTGTACGGCAGCGTCTTCGGGATTCGCGATCTCATCCCGACGTTGTGGCTGGAGCCGATCGACGATCTGCAGCACTTCATGCTGATTGCCGTTGCATTCGGCGCGTTCGTCGTCACCGCGGGACTCGCGCTGAACATCATCAACACGTGGCGCAGCGGCGATTGGAAATCCGCGCTGTACGGGCCGCGCGGCATGACCGGGGCGTTGCTGTACTGGATCATCCTGGTCGTTCTCGCGCGCGCATTCGTGCCCGCGACGATGCGCATTCCGAATGCCGTGCTGGTCGCCGTCGTGATCGCGGCGATCGTGGTGATCGCGGGCGCGCGCCCGCTGATGCGCAGACTCGGACGCGGCGCGGAGCAACGTCCGCGTCCCGCGGTGCGAGCGACGCCGGTGTGGTTGCACGCGCTCGAAGGATCGGTCGAGCTGGTCGACACGCTGTTCTCGTTTTTCGCGAACACGATCTCGTTCGTGCGCATCGCTGCATTCGCGGCAGTGCACGCGGGCGTGTTCGTCGCGATCTTCGCGGTCGCCGACACGATCGCCGCGATGCGCTTCGGTGGCGTGTTGTCGATCGCCGTGCATGTCGCGGGCAACGTGCTCGTGATTCTGCTCGAGGGGCTGACGGTGTCGGTGCAGGTGCTGCGGCTCGAGTACTACGAATTCTTTGGAAAGTTCTTCCGCGGAGGCGGCGAGAACTACGCGCCGCTGACGCTGCGGCCGGGGAGGGAACGTCATGCGTAAGCGCGTGTTGTGGATGCTGGTGCTGGCGGGACCGCTGCTCGCCATCGTCGTGGTCGGACCGATGCTCGCCGCACCCGACGCAGCGAAGGCAGCCGCGCCGCTTCCTCCCGAGGTGATTCGCTGGGGCTTCATCACCGCGGCGCTCGTCGCGGGAGTGACGGCCATCGGCGCGGCGTACGCCGTCGCCGTCGTCGGAGCGGCGGCCATGGGAACGATGGCCGAGAAACCGGAGACCGCGGGACGCGCACTCGTGTTCGTCGGACTCGCGGAAGGCATCGCGATCTACGGTCTGATCATCGCCATCATGATTCTGGGGCGGCTCGGATGAACGCGCTCGTCGTCGGGACGCGCGAAGACGTCGCCGGCTTCGCGCTCTCCGGAATCGCAGGCGTGATCTGCGCGACGCGCGAGGAAGCCGAGCAAGCCATCAAGCGCGCCGCCGATTCGCTCGTGTTCTTGTCATCGCAATTCTGCAAGGCCAGGCCGCGCGAAGGACTCGTCGTGGTGCTGCCGCCGAGGTCGTGATGCAAACGCTGGGAAGTCCCGCCTCTCTCATTGCTTCGATTCGCGAAGACGCGGATGCGGAAGTCGAGCGGATCGAAGAGCTCACCGCGAATGAACTGGCCACGATCGCGAGCGAAGCGTCGACCGCGGACGTGTCGATTCCCGATCGCGAAGAACGACTCGCCGCGGCGCGGCGTGCGAACGAGGAGCGCATCGCGCGACAGGAGTGGGCAGGGCGCCGCGCGGCCATCGAACAACGCGAACAGTGGATTCAGCGCGTCGTGGCGAAGGCGCAGGAATGCTGGACCGCGACCGCGCCGCCGGCGCTCGAGAGTTTCATTCGCGAGGCGCGCTCGCATCTGCCGGACGGCGAGTACGAAGTGATCCTCAGTCCGCGCGGCGGCTGCATCGTCGCAAGCGGCGACTTTTCGTTCGACAACACGTTCGACGCGCGATCGCGGCGCCTCGAACCGGAGTGGCGCCGCCTGCTGAGCGGGATGTATGCGCCATGAGCGACGTCGCCGGACACGTCATCGAGATCTCGGGCTGGGTGGTGCGTGCGCGCGCCGAGACTCCGCTCGCGTTGCGCGAGGTCGTGCTCGTCGGCGAGGAACGACTCATCGGCGAAGTGATTGCGCTCGATCGCGATCAGGCGACGATCCAGGTCTACGAGGAAACGGAAGGCGTCGCGCCGGGTGATCCGTTGTACGCGACCGGCGAGCCGCTCGCGATCGAGCTCGGCCCCGGACTTCTCGGCGGCGTGTTCGACGGCGTGCAGCGCCCGCTGCGCCTCCTCGCCGAACAACAAGGCGACTTCCTCGGCCGCGGCCAGCGAACCGGCGCACTCGATCGCGAAACGCTCTGGGACTTCACGCCTGCGATCGAAGCGGGGAGCGACGTTCGCGAAGGCGACGTTCTCGGCCGCGTGATGGAAACCCCGGCGCTCGCGCATCCGATCCTCGCGTCCGCGAGCGGAAAACTCGCGTGGATCGCGCCGCAGGGACCGCGTCGCATCACCGATGCGATCGCGCGACTCGAGGATGGTCGCGAGCTCGCGATGCTGCAGAAGTGGCGCGCACGCGTGAGTCGCCCCGTGCGCGAACGTCTCGTGCCCGATGCTCCGCTGATCACGGGACAGCGCGTGCTCGACACATTCTTTCCTCTCGCACGCGGCGGCACCGCGGCGATGCCCGGCGGATTCGGCACCGGCAAGACCGTGACGCAACATCAGCTCTGTCGCTGGGCCGAGGCAGACGTGATCATCTTCGTCGGATGCGGTGAGCGCGGCAACGAGATCACGCAACTCATCGATGAGTTGCCGCGGCTCGTCGATCCGCGCACGAAACGATTGCTGGCAGAGCGCAGCATTCTCATCGCGAACACGTCGAACATGCCGGTGTCGGCGCGCGAGGCGTCGCTCTTCATCGGCGTGACGATCGGCGAGTACTACCGCGACCTCGGCTACGACGTGTTGCTGCTCGCCGACTCGATCTCGCGTTGGGCCGAGGCGTTGCGCGAGATCTCCGGACGCCTCGGCGAGATGCCGGCCGAGGAGGGATATCCGCCGTATCTCTCGAGCGCACTCGCGGCGTTCTTCGAACGTGCGGGACGCGTGACCACGCTCGCGGGATCGCACGGATCGCTCACACTCATCGCGGCGATTTCACCGCCGGCCGGCGATCTCACCGAGCCGGTCACGCGCCACGCGTCGCGATTCGTGCGCACCTTCTGGACGCTCGATCGCCAACTCGCTGCGGCGCGCGTTTTTCCCGCGGTCAGCACGCGTTCGTCGTACAGCGAGATTCCGAACGGCGTCGCGAACTGGTGGGCGTCGAACGTGTCCGCGCAATGGGCGGCGACGCGCGACGAAGCGATGAAGTTTCTCGAAGAAGCCGCGCAGAGCGAAGAGACGGCGCGGCTCGTCGGCGCCGACAGTCTGCCCGAGCGCGAACGATTCCTGCTGCGTCTCGCCGATGCGTTTCAGGAGGGATTTCTGCAGCAGAACGCGTACGACGAGATCGACGCGTGCTGCGCGCCGTCGCGGCAGATGTGCCTGCTCGAGCGATTCATGCGCGCGCATCGCGAGGGTCTCGCCGAGATTGCGAACGGCGCGTTGCCAACGACGGACTTTGCCGCGCTGCAGCGGATGAAGAGCGAGGTCGCGACGTGACGACCGCCGGACTCGAACGCCGTGGACTCGCGGAGTTGCGCGGATCGCTGGCGTTCGTCGAAGGCGTCGCCAGCGTGGGGTTCCACGAGTTCGTCGATCTCCTCGGCTCCGACGGCCAAACGCGTCCCGGCCGCGTGCTCTCGACGACGGAACGCGGTGCGATCGTCGAAGTGTTCGGCGTGACGGATGGCCTGCAACTCGGCGCGACACGCGTTCGTTTTCACGGCTGCCCGATGCGATTCGGAGTCGGTCCCGAGCTTCTCGGCCGCGTGTTCGACGGGCTCGGACGTCCGGCGGATGGCCTGCCGCGACCGGCGTGCGTCGAACGTCGCGCGATCGGTGGACTGCCGATCAATCCGTGCCGACGCGCGTATCCGCGCGACTTTCTCGAAACCGGCATCTCCGCGATCGACGCGTTGAACAGCGTCGTTCTCGGCCAGAAGATCCCGATCTTCACCGAGTCGGGACTCGAGCACGACGCGCTGGCGATGCAGATCATCCGGCAGGCGCATGCGCCGTCCGTCGAAAAATTCGCGATCGTATTCGCCGCCCTTGGCCTTCCTCGCGACACCGCCGGACGCTATCTCGCCGATTTGCAATCGAGCGGCTCGCACAGTCATCTCATCGCGTTTCTCAATCTCGCGGACGATCCGGCCGCGGAGCGTCTCATCACTCCGCGGCTCGCGTTGACGGCCGCGGAGTACCTTGCGTTCGACGCCGGCTATCACGTGCTCGTCGTACTGCACGACATCACGAACTACGGCGAAGCGCTGCGCGAGATCTCCGCGGCGCGCGGTGAAGTTCCGAGCCGCAAGGGCTATCCGGGATATCTCTACAGCGACCTCGCGTCGCTCTTCGAACGCGCGGGCCGCATCGCCGGACGCGCCGGATCGATCACGCAGATTCCGATCGTGACCTTGCCGTCGGGCGATCTCAGTCATCCGATTCCCGATCTCACCGGGTACGTCACCGAAGGACAGATCGTGCTCGATCGCGAGATCGCGAGGCGCGGGATCTATCCGCCGATCGCGGTGCTGTCGTCGTTGTCGCGACTGATGTCGGACGGGATCGGCGAGGGACGAACGCGTGCCGATCATCGCGACGTCGCGAAGCGGCTCTACGCCGCGGTGGCGCGTGTTGAACGGGCGCGCGGGCTCGCGTCGATCATCGGCGTCGAAGAACTGACGGAGGTCGAGCGCGCGCATCTGCGCTTCGGCGATCGATTCGAGCGCGAAGTCGTCGCGCAGCGCGGCGATGAATCGCGCACGATCGCCGAGACGCTCGATCGCGCGCTGAACGTGTTGCGCGAGCTGCCGTCATGATCCGATCCGCCACGCGCTCGCGCCTCTTCGAACTTCGCCGCGACCGCGGTGCGGCGCAGCGCAGCGCGGAGTTGCTCGATCGCAAGCGGGAAGTGCTGCTGCGCGAGATCAGCAAACGGCAGCGACTCCTCGACGAACTTCGAGCGGTCGCGACAACGCAGTACGAGGACGCGCACCGGCGTCTTCGCATCGCGCGCGTGGACCTCGGCATGCGCGCCGTCGAAGCTGCAGCGCTCGCACAACCGGCGCGCTACACGATCGCCACGCGCGAAACCTCGGTGATGGGCGTTCGCATCCCGCACTTCACCGCGAACGTCGAACCGTATCGCGCGTTCTACGGCGCCGCGGCGACGTCCGAGTCGCTCGACGAATGCGGCGCAGCGTTCACGGAGTTGCTTCCGCGCATCGTGGCGTTCGCGCAGGAAGAGATCGCCGTGACGCGACTCTCCGCGGCCATGCGAAAGACGACCAAGCTGCTCAACGCGCTGCAGAAGGTCGTGCTGCCGCGCATCGAACGCGAGATCCGCGCGATCGTCGACGGCATCGAAGAAGACGAGCGCGATGACTCGATCCGGCGCCGCGTTCATACCGGACGTTGATCGAGTCGCGCACGCGTGACGGCTTTCTGCACTTCGACGATCGCGATCGGGAGAAGCACGCACGACGCGACCACGACGAGATCGATCACGCCGACAGGCGCGAGCCCGAGGAGGCGTGCGAGCGGCGGGAACGAGCTGGCCGCGATCTGCAACGCGATGACTGTCACCGATGCGGCCCAGATGTGCAGGTTGTCGAAGAGGCCCGTCAGCGCGGATACGACGCGCGAGCGGCAATTGAACGTGTGGCCGAGTTGCACGGCGAGGAGCGCCAGCAGCGCGACCGTTCGCGCGTGCGCGCCTTCGCCGTAACGCTGCAACGCCCAGAGGTACGCGGACAGCGCGACGGCGGCGAGCATCACGCCTTGCCAGCCGATGAGGATCAGGAAGGAACGCGAGAGGAGGTCGCTGCGCGTCGATCGTCCGCGCATGCGCCGCGGCTGCGACGGTTCGAGCGCGAGAGCGAAGGCCGGGAAGATGTCGGTGATGACGTTCAGCCAGAGAATCTGCAGCGGCAATAGTGGTAATGGCAATCCTGCGATAATCGCAGTAAAGACCATGACCACTTCGCCGAGGTTGTGGGAGAAGAGGAGATGGACAAACTTGGCGATGTTCGCGTAGATCGTGCGTCCTTCCTCGATCGCGGCGACGACGGTGCCGAGATCGTCGTCGGTGAGGATGATGTCCGCGGTCTGCTTTGCCGCGTCCGTGCCGCTCTTTCCCATCGCCACGCCGATGTCCGCGCGTCGCAGCGCGGGCGCGTCGTTCACGCCGTCGCCGGTGACCGCGACGATCTCGCCCGCCGCGCGAAGGGCATCGACCACGCGCAACTTGTCCTCGGGTGTGATCCGCGCGAAGACATCCGTCGCGAGCGCGAGTCGCGTGACCTCCGCGTCACTCTGATCGAGCAACTCGCGCGCGTGCATCACGACCGGTGGTTCATCGCCACTCAGTCTCAGTTCGGACGCGATCGCCCGCGCCGTTTCGACTTGATCTCCCGTGAGCATCACGACGCGCACGCCGGCGTCGCGCGCGTGTGCGATCGCCGCGGCTGCGGCGGGGCGAGGCGGATCGGCCAGAGCCGCGAAGCCGAGAAACGTGTAGCCGCCGGACAGATCGCGATCGTCGTCGCGACGCCCGAATGCGAGCACGCGGAGACCGTTCGCAGCGCGTCCTTCGTTCTGCAGTTTCAGTTCAGATTGCTGCGCGGCGGTGAGGTCGCGGCACATCGACAGGACGACCGACGGCGCGCCTTTCAACGCGGCGACGCGTCCACCGTCCGGCGTTTCGTGCACGGTGATCATGTGTCGCGTCGACGGATCGAACGGCACTTCGAGCACCTTGCGATGCGTCTCGCGTAGCGCGGCCACGTCGATGCCTTCGCTCATCGCGGCCATCACGAGCGCGACTTCCGTCGGATCGCCGACGGCGACTCCGTTCGCGATCACTGCATCGCTGCACAACGCGCCGATCCGCAGCACCTCGTTCGGATCCTCGGCGTCGATCGCGCGGACCGTGAGCTGATTCATCGTCAGCGTTCCGGTCTTGTCCGTACAGATCACGGTCGTGCTGCCGAGCGTCTCGACTGCGGGGAGTTTGCGCACGATCGCGTGACGCCGCGCCATGCGCAGCACGCCGACCGACAGGATGAGCGTCGTCACCGCGGGCAAGCCCTCGGGCACCGCTGCGACCGCGAGGCTGATCCCGACTTCGACCATCTGCCACAGCGGATCGCCGCGAAGTACGCCGGCGATCGCGACGACGGCGCCGATGGCGATGACGATCCAGACGAGCGTTCGCCCGAGTGCGGCGAGACGTTGCTCGAGCGGCGTCGGCAGCATCTCGACGTTGCGAACGAGCTCTCCGATCTTGCCGAGCTCCGTTGCGCCCGCGGTTGCTGTGACGATCGCGCGGGCGCGTCCGGCGGTGATGGTCGTGCCGAGGAAGACCATGCAGGTGCGTTCCGCGAGCGGTGCGTCGGCGGCGACGGCGTTCGCGGACTTCGTGATCGGAACGCTCTCACCCGTGAGCGCCGCTTCGTCGACGCGCAGCGCGATCGCTTCGAGCAGACGCGCATCCGCGGGCACGTGCGCGCCGGGGTCGAGGAAGATGATGTCGCCGGGAACGAGCTCCTCCGCGTCGATGATCGACTGCGCGCCATCGCGCAGCACGCGCGCCGTCGTGCGGACTTGAATGCGGAGTGACTCGAGCGCGCGCTCCGAGCGCCACTCGACGACGAAGCCGACGATCGCGTTGATGAGCAGCACGCCGATGATCGCGAGCCCTTCGGCGGCGTCGCGCGTGATGAATGCGATCAGCGCGGCGATGCCGAGGAGTGCGACGACGATGTTGCGGAACTGACGCGCTGCGATCGACCAGGGCGAACGGCTGGCGTCGCGCACGACGCGATTGGCGCCGAACTCCGCGCGACGCGCGTCGAGCTCTGCTTGCGACAGACCGCGCGCGGCGTCGACGTGGAAGTGCGCCGCGACGACGTCGGCGGGCGAAGCGAAGGCTGCGCTCACGGAGCGAGACATGATCCCAACGTACGGCTTCGCATTCGCCACGTCGCGATTGCCATCACACGGGTTGGTGACGGCCGATGCAGAACCTGCGACGTCCGGCGTGCATGTTCGGGACATGAGCGCGATGACGGTCGAGTTTCCCGGCGGTGTTGTTGTCGAGGCGAAGTGGAAAGGCCACTCAGTTCGGACCGATCAGCCGGTGCGGGACGGAGGGACGGACACGGCGTTGTCGCCGTTCGATCTCTTCTTCGCGTCGATCGCGACGTGCATGGGCTTTTACGCGCTGCGGTTTTGTCAGGAGCGCGACTTGCCGACCGAAGGGTTGCGACTGACGCTCGAACCGATTCGGGAGGATGCGGCGAAGCGCGTGACGCTGGTGCGCATCGCGCTGCAATTGCCGGATTCGTTTCCCGAGAAATACCGGGCGGCCATCGAGCGCGCGGTCGATCAATGCGCGGTCAAGAAGCACATCGTCGAACCGCCGCGATTCGAGCTCACCGTGAGTTGAGGCTCGTCATGACCATCATCTGTGCGACCGATTTTTCTCAGCCTGCGAACGATGCGTTGAGCGTGGCCGTCGAGCTTGCGAAAAAGCGCGGCGAACGTTTGTTCCTCTGGCATGCGGTGCAGCCGGAGGCGGGCGATCCGGGGCTGCCGTATGTCGAGCCGATGCGTGCGGACTTTGCGGCGTATCTCGAAACGGAGGCGGAACGCCTTCGCAAAGAAGGACTCGTCGTCGCGTCGGAAGTGGTCGTCGGCTGGCCCGAACATGAGCTGCCCGCGCGGATGCCGTCGGATACGACGCTGATCGTCGCGGGCGCGCGTGGACATGCGCGCGGAACGCACTGGCTCGTCGGGAGTGTCGTGGAGCGTTTCGCGCGTGTCGTCACCGTTCCGCTGCTCGTCGTCCGCGATGCGCCGGCACTGCAGCAATGGCTGCGCGGCGCGCACGAGCTCAACGTAATGGTGGCTACCGATCTCTCGGCCGTCTCCGATTTCGCGTTGCGGCGTTCTCTCGACCTGCGCGAGCTCGGTCCGTGCAAGTTCGAATTGCTGTATGTCGAGTATCCGCCGGCCGAGCATGCGCGACTCGGCCTCGCCGGTCCGGTGTCCGTGCATCGCGCGCAAAGGCTCGTCGACGACATCCTGACGCGCGAGCTCGATCGCCGGGCTGCGTTGATGCAGAAGGATGGCGAAGCGACGGCGCGCATCACTCACACGCTCGGCCAGACGGGATCGCTGATCGCGCTCGAAGCTGCGGAGGTGCACGCGGATCTCATCGTGGTGGGCTCGCATCAGCGGAAGGCGCTGTCGCGCATCTGGCAAGGCTCGATCGCGCACGCGGTCCTTCACTCCGCGGAGACCAACGTGCTCCTCGTGCCGTTCCACACGGCCGACGAAGACATGCGAGCGCTCGAGCCGCCGCAACTCAACACGATCGTCGTGGCGACGGATCTCTCTCCATGCGGGAATCGCGCGGTGGCGTGGGCTGCGGCGCTGGCGCGTCCGGAAACGCGGCTCATCATCGTCACCGTCGTGGCGTCGGAGCGCGACACGGAGAACGTCGCGCAGAAGCTCGAGCAGGTGAAGGGGAGGTTGCCGGCGAAGAACGTCAGTGTCGTGATCACGACGGGAAAGGATTCCGCCGCGGCGATCTGCGCGACGGCGGAGCGCCTGTCGGCGGATGCGATCGTCGTCGGACGTCACGGTGCGACGCGCGCGGCACAACTCCTCTTCGGCTCCGTGGCCATGGGCGTCTTGCAGCGCAGTCACCGGCCCGTGCTGATCGTGCCGGATCCTGCGACGTCGTGACGGCGGTCAGTTGTTGGAGTCGAGCTTCTTCCGCAGCGCGTAGCCGACGGCTTCCGCGCGATTGTGCAGGCGGAGCTTGTCGAGGATGTTGCGCACGTGAAACTTCACCGTGTTCTCGCTGAGGTTCAGATGCTTGGCGAGCTTCCGGTTCGACACGATGCCTTCGACCATCAGCTCGAGCACTTCGCGCTCGCGATCCGTGAGTGCATCGGGCTCGGGCGTCGCGGTCTTCTCCGCGGGTTTTGAAAACTCGACGAGCAATCGTCGCGCGAGTGCGGGCGTGAACGCGGGCTCGCCGTTGCTGGCGCGGTCGAGCAGCGCGAAGAAATCATCCGCTTCCAGATTTTTGACGAGGTATCCCTGCGCGCCGGACTTCACCGCGTCCAGCAGCGTGGCGTCGCTTTCGGATGCGGTGAGGATGACGACCTTCACGTTCGGCATCTCCGCCGTGATGACTTTCGTCGCCGCGAGGCCATCCATTTCGGGCATGGAGAGATCCATCAGGACCATCTCCGGCATGATCTGTCGCGTCATTGCCACGGCCTCGCGACCGTTCTTCGCCTCGCCGACGACTTCATGGCCCTGCGCCGTCAGCAGGCTGCGCAGCCCGTCGCGAAACAGGGAGTGGTCGTCGGCGATGAGGATGCGCATCGGCGCGAGTATAAAGCGCGCGAGTCAGGTTCCGGCGGATGCGAGCGGCATCGTGAAGCGGACGGTGGTTCCGCTGCCGGGTGCACTCTCGATTTCGAGCAATCCGTGGATGCTCGACGCGCGCTCGCGCATGGTCGTGAGTCCGAATTTCGGGAACTCGCCGCGGGCCGTGGCTTCGGGATTGAAGCCCATGCCGTTGTCGTGGATGGTCACGACGAGCTCGCCGTTGGCGCGATGGACCGAGACGTTGACCTTGGTCGCGCGCGCATGCTTGCGCACGTTGGTCAGCGACTCCTGGATGATCCGGACGACCTGCAGCTCGATGGACGGCTGCAGTCGCAACTCGGGATCGATCGTGAGCTCCGTGTCCACGCCGCTCTGGTCCTTCCATTGTTGAAGGAACTCGGAGAGCACGTCTTCGAGCATTCGATCGCGGCCGGGGAGCGTGCGCAGTCCGACGATCGACTCGCGGACGTCGCCGTACGCCTGGCGCGCGGAGATCGCGAGCTCTTCGAGTTGCTGGTTCGCGTCGTCCGTCATGCCGCGACGCAGGTATTGCTTCGCGGCCTGAACCTTGGTGTTGACGTACCCGAGAACTTGCGCGAGTCCGTCATGCATCTCATGCGCGATCCGCAGGCGTTCCCGCGCCGTCGCAATCTCCTCGGCCTGCGCGTGAAGGTGCGCGTTGTCGATTGCGATCGCGGCCTGGACGGCGAATCGCTCGAGCGTTTCCTCGTCGTCGGTCGTGAAGAGTGCGCCGTCGAGTTTCTCGCTCA
>DASVNL010000075.1:0-10212 GCA_036383875.1 Thermoanaerobaculia bacterium | reverse complement strand
GGAAAGCGAAACACGTACGCCAACGCGTTGTCCGGGCTCTCTCATAAGTTCAGCACCGTAGGCCGGTATGCCGAGGCGATTGATAACGGGCGGAAAGCGACTGCGCTCTACGAGCAAGACGGCATGCCCGCACGCGTGAGTGTTGCCGCCGGAAATCTCGCCTGGGCCTACACGCTGATTGGCGACTACGAAACCGCAGAAGAACTCCTGGTGCGCGCCGAGCAAGCGGCCACCAAAGCGCAACTCAAGCACGATCAGATGCGCTGGATGAACCTTCTCGGCAACGTCAAATTCGACACCGGCGAGTTCGTGGAGGCGGATCGCTACTACGCGAACGCGCTTGCGATCGCGAACACGATTCCCGGGAAAGACGAAGAGGCAAGCCAGTACGCCGCGAACCGTGCTCGCGCGGCCCTCGAGTTGAACAACCCGCAGCTCGCGGAGCAATTGAACACGCACGCTCTCGCAATCAAACGCAAGCTTGGGAAGAAAGAGAGCGAGCTGATCTCGCTCATCATCGCGGCACGCATCGAAGCGGCACGCGGACAAATCGGCCGCGCGGAACAGACGCTGCGAGACGTCTCGAATCGCACCGAAAGAGCTTCGACGCGTTGGGAAGCGCAGGCGCGACTCGGACAACTCTTTGCGAGCACCGGCCATCGCGACCTTGCGGACATCGAATACATGCGCGCGATCGAAACAGCGGACCGTGCGCGCGCGGAACTGGCGAACAACGAAAACCTGCGTCTCCCGTTCTTCAATCTCGTCTCGCAGATCTTCGACTCTTACATCAGTTTCCTCGTCGACGACGGGCGCTTCGAAGACGCGCTCGACGTCGCTGAGCTGAGTCGGTCGCAGTTGCTGATGGAAGGTCTCGGCGTGAAGCCGGCTGAGAAACGGTTCGTGCCGCGCGCGATTGCGGAGCAGCGCAACGCGACGATCCTCTGTTACTGGCTCGGACTGCATCGTTCGTATCTGTGGGTCGTCACGCCGCAGTCCGTGACGCTGCATCAGTTGCCCGCGGCGAAGAAGATCGAGGCGGAGATCGTCGCGTATCGCCGCGATCTCGGCGGACTCCGAGGAACGCTCGCTCTGAGCGGTGCGCGCGGTCGCGCGTTGCATCAGATGCTCGTCGCGCCCGTCGGTGCGATTCCGAAAGACGCGCGCGTCATCGTCGTCGCCGACGGCAAATTGCACGAGCTGAACTTCGAGACGCTCGTCGCCGGCGATCACTACTGGATCGAAGACGTCGTGCTTTCGAGTGCGAGCTCGCTGAAGTTGCTCGCGCATTCGACACCGCAACGTCCATCGAACGATTCGATCCTGCTCGTCGGCAATTCGCCGACGGTCGAGGAAGACTATCCGAGCCTTCCGCACGCATCGGCGGAGATCTCCGGCATCAAGCGCCACTTCGAGCACAACGTCGTTCTCGACAACACTCGCGCGACGCCCGCCGCGTATCACGCGTCCGATCCCGGACGCTTCGAGTACATCCACTTCGTTGCGCACGGCATCGCGTCGCGCGAGCGTCCGCTCGAATCCGCGGTCGTGCTCGCACGCGATGCGAAGGGTTACAAACTCTTCGCGCGCGACATCGTCGGCGTCCCGCTGCATGCGCGACTCGTGACGATTTCGAGCTGCCACGGCGCGGGCACGCGCACGTATGCCGGCGAAGGTCTCGTCGGACTGGCGTGGGCGTTTCTCGCGGCGGGATCGGAGAACGTGATCGGCGCGCTGTGGGAAGTCAAAGACGTGACGACGCCGAAGTTGATGGAGCAGATGTACGGCGCGCTGCGCGAGGGAAACGATCCGGCCGTCGCGTTGCGCAAAGCGAAACTCGAGCTGGTGCGATCGGGCACGACGCGGAGCAAACCAATCTACTGGGCCCCGTTCGTTCTCTACACCGGCTCGTAGCGCAGCGTCCCCGGCAGGGCTCGAACCTGCGACCCACAGCTTAGAAGGCTGTTGCTCTATCCGGCTGAGCTACGGGGACAAACATGGGTTGCGCCGCGCTTACGTCGTTGAATGGTCGGGGCGAGAGGATTCGAACCTCCGACCCCCTGGTCCCAAACCAGGTGCGCTACCAGACTGCGCTACACCCCGACAGACCAACGACATGCGACCAGCTATGGTGCCGGTCGGCACCGTCGCGGTCAACAGGGGACCGCTCGGACCCATTCCGCTCGGCGGAAGCGCGTGGCGGCGATCAGACCGCGTGGGCGTGGCTGGTGTTGCCGAGCATCTTCGGCGGCAGCACGGCCGACCACTTCGGCTGTTCCGTCTTTTCGAGCACGAACTCGAACGAGCGTCCGTGCGAGCGAAGACGCAACACGCTCTGATGCGCGTGCACGTTCTTCCCCGTCGTCAGCTCGTCGTCGTATTCGACCTCGTCGATGCGCGCCAGCTCGAACGACGCCTCGAGATCGGGATTCTCGTAATAGAGCGTGTCCGAGGAAAGCGACAACGCCACCGGGACTGACTCGTTGCCTTCGACGAAATCGGCGCGGCTGACCACGCGCGACGTCGATTTCCGTTTCTCCATCAACGCGCCCAGAAGATCCTTCTGGCGCACTTTGATGAACACCACCGTCAGTACGACGGCAACGCCGACACCGATGAGAGACATGGTCGCAAGCTCAGGCATCCCGTCCTCCTCCTGCGTGAAACGTTTGAATGTTCGCTTCCGATTAATGTACGCCTTTTAATTGGAATCAACCAGCTTTGGTTTCAAAGAGCGAGCAGGCCCGTCTGTCTGCGCGACAAACATTGATGCGATGCGCGGGCTAGAATGGAGCGTAATGCCGCCCCCGAGAAAAAAGACGCGCAATGAACACTCTTCAGGCGGCGCCGTCATCTCGTCTCGCAACGGTCAAACACACGTTGCATTGATTGCGACGCGCAACAAAACGCGGTGGGGATTGCCCAAAGGCGCAGTGACGGACGGCGAGACGTCGGAGATGGCCGCTTTGCGCGAAGTGCGCGAGGAAACCGGCCTCATTGCGAAGATCGTCAAGCCGCTCGACACCATCGAGTATTACTTCCGCGCCGGCGACACGCTGATTCACAAACGCGTCGATTTCTATTTGATGGATTACGTCTCCGGCGATCTCGAGCCGCAGCTCAGCGAGGTCGACGACGTTGAGTGGGTGGAGCTTTCTTCTGCGATCCAGCGCGCGAGCTTCGACTCCGAGCGGAAGCTTTTGGAGATGGCGCTGCAGGAGCTTTCTTCTTCTTCGCAGACGTAGTCTTTTTCTTCGCCGGCGCCTTTTCCAATTGTGCGGCGAGCGTCACGCCTTTCTTCTTCGACGCCTTTCGATTGGACTCCCATACATTTTCGGGATCGACGTCTTCGACGAGCTGGTTCGAAACCACGGACCGCGGCGCGACCTTCGTCACGTCGACGTCTTCGTTCGCGAACTCATCGCGATGTTTGAGCAGCAGCCACTCGTTGCCTTTGTCCGACTTGTCGCGTCCGCCGATCTTCACGAGCGCCCACTCGCCGAACATCTTCTTGCCGAACATCCGGAACGCGAGCTTGCCCGACTTCAGCGCGGCCACCGGATCGTCGCCGGGCTCGATGAACTCCCACTGGCCCTGATCCCAGATGATCACGTTGCCGGCGCCGTAGTTCCCCGCCGGGATCACGCCCTCGAACGACGCGTAGTCGTACGGATGATCCTCGGTCATCATCGCGAGCCGTTTGACCGACGGATCGTACGAGGGACCTTTCGGCACCGCCCACGACTTCAGCACGCCCTCCATCTCCAGGCGGAAGTCGTAGTGCAGGTGCGACGCGCGATGCTTTTGAATGACGAAGATCGGCAGCTTGCCGCGTTTCGGCTTGCCGCCGGACGGCTCCGGCGTCTCGCCGAAGTCGCGCATCTGGCGGTACTTTTTCAGATGATCCGGCATCGACCGACAGATCGCTGCATGCCCCGTTCCCGCAACGGTGCACCTGCAAGTGTTAGAAAATTCGAGGCTTAGCGCTTGGCAGGCGCCGCTTTTGCAAGGTCGGGCCGATGGCGCGGTATGTCTCCAGCAATTCGACGGATGTTATGGGGGGCTTTTGCAGGCCTGACGATCGTCATCGTCGGTGGCGTTGCGCTCGTCATGACGGTCCTCCGCGTCGAACAGCGCCAGGAGTTTCGCGTGGTCAGCGAGTCGCGGCCCCTTGTCGATTCCGTGCGCGAGATGGACGCGGCGATCGCGACGATGATCTCCGCCGCGCGCGGGTACGACCTCACCGGCGAGACGTCCTTTGAACAGCAGTACTACGACGCCGCGCGAGCGTTCGGGACGGCGTTGACGTCAGCGCGGGAGCGCGCCTCGGACCAGCGCGACAAAGACACGCTCAACGGGTTCGCCGATCACTTCAAGAAGATCAAGGCGCTCACCGATCTCCAGTTCAAGGCGAGAGACGAAAACCGGCCGCGCGATCACCTGACGCGTGAGATCGCGGCGAAGCGGCGCAGCTCCATCGACTTCGCGGACGTGATCACCGATCGCGTGCGCGCCGAACAGGAAGACACGTTCGATCGCGTCAGCGCGCTGCGCCAATGGGTGATGCTCGGACTCGTACTGATCGGCGTGGCGGTCGTCGTCGTCGCCTCGGTTTCCGTGATGCGCATCGAAGACCGGTTGCGCGAATCGATCGGCAAACAGGTGCGGCGTACCGAGGCGATGATCGCGGGGATGGCGGATGGCGTGCTGCTCGTCGATGGCGAGGGGCGCGTCGTGTTCATCAATCCCGCCGGCCAGCGACTTCTCGGACGCACCGACGTCGGCGTTCCGATCTTCAAACAGGCCGAGGTGTACCGGCTGCGGGATGAACACGGGCGGTTGCTCGATCCGCAGGAGTTGCCGGCGGCGCAGGCGCTGTCGACCGGTCGCGCCGTGCAGGACATGACCGTGCTGATTGCGCGCGAAGGCAGCGAGCGCGTCGCCGTCTCGATGAGCGCGACGCCGCTGCACGAAGACGGACAGACCAGCGGCGTCGTGGTCACGTTTCGCGACATCACCGAGCGTCGCGCGCTCGAAGAACAGATGCAGGCCCAGGCCGAGCGCTCGCAGATCCTCTCCGACGCCGGCGCGTTCTTCTCCAGCAACATCGACCCGACGTGGGTCACGCAGGCCATCGCCGAGCGCACCGCCGAAGTCCTCGGCGACTGGTCGGCTGTGATCCTTCGTTCGCCCGACGCCAACGAGCTCCGCGTCGCATCCATCTATCACCGCGACATGGCCTCGCTCGGACTTGCGTGGTCGTACATCTATCGCCAGCCGCTCATCGTCGGCGAAGGGATCATCGGCCAGGTCGTCTCGACCGGCTATCCGTCGCTCACGACGAACGTCCGCCCCACGTTCGACCAGACCAACCCCGGCACGTACCACAAGTCATCCGGCAACCTCGCCTCGCTGCTCGTGCTGCCATTGCGCACGCGACGCGAGATGATCGGCGCGCTCGTCATCGCGGCGAACAGTCCCGATCGCGCGATGTCCGACGACAAACTGCCGCTCGCCGAAGTCCTCGCGGAACGCGCGGCACTCGCGATCGAAAACGCGAAGCTCTACACCGAACAGGTCGAAGCGCGGCGCAAAGTCGAAGACCTCTCGCGACTCAAAGACGAATTCCTCTCGATCGCGTCGCACGAACTGCGCACGCCGGTCACGTCGATCAAGGGCTACACGCAGCTCGCCAAAATGCTCATCAAAGAGGGCGATCTCAGCACCTCCGATGAGTATCTCGACATCGCTCTCGACCAGATCGATCGCATGTCGCGACTGATCCTCGAGCTCCTCGACGTCTCGCGCATCGAGACCGGCCGTCTCGAGATTCGTCGCGAGACCATCGCGTGGTCACACTTCGTCCGCGACGTCGTGCATCGTCATCACACCGCGGTCAGCGATCGGCGTTTCCACGTCAGTGTTCCCGACGACAGCAAGATCGTGAGCGGCGATCGCGATCGTCTCGAGCAGGTGCTTGGCAATTTGCTCGAGAACGCGGTGAAGTACTCGCCCGACGGCAGCGACATCACCGTGACCGTCGACGATCGCGGCGACTCGTTCCTCACCGCCGTGTGCGATCGCGGCATCGGTATCCCCGCGGACGAGCTCGGACAAGTCTTCGAGCGTTTCCATCGCGGACGCCAGGTCTCGTCGACCAACTACGGCGGACTTGGACTCGGTCTCTACATCACCAAACAGATCATCGAGCGCCACGGCGGCACGATCTGGGTGGACAGCAAAGAAGGTCAGGGCACGACGTTCTACTTCTCGCTGCCCGTGGCCGATCCCAGCGCGATCGCCGCGATCTCCCCAGCGCAGGTCGGCGCGCAAACGTAAACTCGTTCGTGATGCTGCCGCTGCTCCTCGCGCTTCTCGGCTCGCCCGATCTCCGACTCGAGACCGTGCGCGAATCGCTGACCGGCGTGCATTGCCGCTATCGCGTGTACGTCGAAGGTCTGCCGTCGGACGACGTCATCGTTCGTCCGTGCGATGCGCCGACGCTCACCGCTGCGACTCACGCGAGCGTCGCGACGCACGAGCGCTGGTTCGAAGGACGGCGCGTGCGCAGAACGATCGTGTACGAATCGCCGGTCGAGCCGTACGCCGAAGATCGCGATGCCGAGACCGGCGCGATCGTGCGACGCATCCCGCTTTTCTACTACGCGACGAAAGCCGCGCGCGTGTTCGACGTGAATCCGGTCGTCGCGACGAATGACCCGTCGCTGCAGGATCGCAACGATGCCGCGTCCGCGGTTCCGTCGAACGCGTATCGCGATGTGCAACTGCTGGACGTCGCGGAGAGCGGCACGTTGCGCGGTCCGTACGTGTCGATCGTCGACTTGCAGACGCCGTCGATTGCGCCGGTCGATGCGAGCGGATCGCTCGTGTTCGATCGCGAACAGGACGGGTTCGAAGACGTGCACGCGTACTTTCACATCGACCGCAATCAACGCTACGTCCAATCCCTCGGCTACAAAGACTCGCGCGCGATCGCGCCGTACGCGATCGACGTCGACGCACACGCGACGTCGGGGACGGACAACTCGTTCTTCCTCCCGTCACTCACGACGATCGGACGCGGCACGTTGTTCTTCGGCGAAGGCGGAACCGATGACGCCGAAGACGCGGATCTGTTGATTCACGAATACGGACACGCGTTGCTCGAGTGGATCGCGCCGGGGACCTTCGGCGGTGCGAACACGAGCGAGGCGCGCGCACTCGGCGAAGGGTTCGGCGACTACTGGGCGTTCTCTGCACATCACGACGCGCGCGTCGCATCGGGGCGCGATCCGTTCTGCTTCGCCGATTGGGACGCGCGCTGCTGGGAGGACGACGCGTCGCAGCAATGCTCGTACGCGCCGGGCACCGATTGCCTGCGCCGCCTCGACGGTACAAACACGATGGCGGATTACGACCGCACCGCGCACACCGGAGTCGAGCACGAGAACGGCACGATCTGGTCGTCCGCGTTGCGCGAGATTCATCAGGCCGTCGGACGCGAAGTCGCGGACACGATCATTCTCGAATCGATCTTCGACGTCCCCGCGCAGCCGACTTTTGCGACCGCCGCGCGACTGATTCTGCGCGCGGACGAGATGCTGTATCGCAGCGCGCACGCATCGGCGATCTGCGCGGCGATGACGAGTCGCGCGATTCTCACCGACTGCAACACACCGCGCGGCGAGCTGACGCTCTACGCGTCGAACGAACGCAACGTCGCGATCGCGGACCTTGCGACGATCACATCGACGATCACTGTCGCGGATGCGCGCACGATTGAGCGCGCGCTCGTGCGTGTCGATCTCGAACACGGCGCGCGCGGCGACTTGCGCATCGAACTGATCGCGCCGGACGGCACGATCGTGTTGCTGCAAACGTCGTCGATGGATCGCGGCAAAGATCTGCACGTGACGTACGACGAGCTCGATGCACTGCGTGGTCGCATCGCGGCGGGCACGTGGCAGTTGCGCATCACCGATCAGCGCGCGCGAGACACAGGCACCCTGATCTCGTGGAGCTTGCAGTTGCAGCTCGCTGGCGACGTGCGCGCGACGGAGCGTCCCAACGCGGCAGCGACGCAGATGATCCCCGTCGTCGCGCACATCTTCGGCGCGAACGACACCGCGTTCCGATCGGACGTGCGCCTCGCGAACGTCACGACGTCGCCGGTCACCGCGACGTTGATCTTTACGCCGAGTAGCCGCGACGGCACGACCACCTTCTCCGCGATCGACACGCTGCTCGCCGCTGGACAGACGCTCGCACTCGACGACATCGTCGCCAGCGCGTTCGGCACGTCCGGCAGCGGCAGTCTCGAAATCCTCGGCGACGTGCTCGCGATGAGTCGCACGTACACAATCGCGAACGGCGGCACAGTCGGACAACAAATCCCATCGCGACTCGCGACGACGCCGCTCATCGTCGCGTCGTTCGACGATCCGAACACGCGCGTGAACCTCGGCCTCACCGAAACGAACGGCACTCCCGCGGCGATCGACATCGGATCGCAGCACGTCACGCTCGCGCCGTACTCGCATGTGCAGTTCCGTGTTGAACACGGCGTGTACGCAATCAACGGCGACGCGGGCGTCGTCGCGTATCTCTCGCAAGTCGACAACGCGACGGGCGACGCGATGTTCATCCCGGCGGAACGTCCCGACGCGCGCGTGGGCATCGCGCCCGTGATCGTGCGACAAGGCGCGGATCGCGAGTGGCGCAGCGATCTCTGGCTCGGCGGCACGACCACGCCGCAGGCGATCACGATCGCGGCGCTCGCAGGCGGCGGTGCAGCGCAAGTGTCCGTGACACCGCGTCCGCAGTTCGGCGTGCAGAGTTACGTCGACGTGCTCGCGCGCCTGTTCCACCGCACCGTGACGCTCGCGACGTTGCGCGTCCCGCTGTACGAAGGGCTCTTCGGCGCGACGCGCGTGGCCACAGACGGGATGTCGCAATTCATCCCGCTGCAGGCGCGGAACGAATCGCCCGTGCAGCATCTCGTCTTCATCGACAACGCGACGCCGTATCGCACGAACATCGGGATCTTCAGCGAAGAAGCGGCGACCGCGGAGGTCACGGTCTACGACGCGGCGGGCGTCGAGCTCGAACGATTCACGCTGACGAATGACGGCGGCGTCGCGCAGCAAGTCGTGTCGCGTGTCGTATCGAACGGCCGCGCGATCGTGCGATTCCTCAATGGCATGGGCAACGCGTACGCGTCGCTCATCGACGGACGCACGGGCGACGCCACGTTCGTCGCCGGGCAGTGATCGTGTATTCTTCGCCGGCCATGACCGACGAACCGCTCCGGCAGGCGCTGCCGGAAGCGCAGTCGCTCGCGCAGCTCCCGCTCAAGATCCTCGACGAAGTGATCCGGCAGTTGCGCAGCACGCGCAATGACATCATCCGGTACGGCGTCTGGAACATTCGCAATCTCACAGACGACGAATTCAACAAGACCGATGACCGCAAGCTCCTCGGCTATTTCCGCCAGGACCTGCTCGAAACCCGCTTTCTCTCAAAAGGCCGCCGCATCGATCTGATCCAGCTCTGGCAGTGGTTCGATCATCAGATGGACGGCACCGAGCCGCTTCTCGTCGACGGCCAGGAAGTCGTGCTGCTCGTGCACGACAAGGATCTCGAGAAAGTGCGCAAGCGCATCGAGGAGATCCACTCGTTCCTCCCCGCGCTGCGCAGCGACGATCTCGACGGCTTCCGCCGCGTGAAGTACAAGCTCCGCCGCACGGTGATGCGCCTGACCTACGACCTGCATCATCTGTTCAAGCGGCTGGAGAAGTACCGCAAGAACATCTTCATGAGCAGCGGCGCCCCGCGCATGGATCGCGACCGCCTGCCCCTCGAAGCCGTGGCGGACGTCCCCGAGCCGCCACACATGGAAGATCACGAGGACGAGTAAGTGGAGCGGCGGGCTCTCAGCCCGCCGGCATTCACAATCGGCGGGCTAAGAGCCCGCCGCTCCACCTGTTAGATCTCTGCCTTCACCGTTTGGGCTTCCGTGACGATCACCTGCACCTGGTCGATGACCGTGACGTCGTCCGCGGCGAGGAGTTGCAGCGTGTAGCGGCCCGGCGCGATGCGCTCGAGCGGCGTGATGGTGCGCGGGAAGAGGTCGTAGCGACGCGGCATTGAGCCGAGGCGCGGGTACGGGATGTTGAAGTTGTCGAGGAGCTGGACGCGCTGCTTGTCGGAATG
>DASVNL010000074.1:0-5484 GCA_036383875.1 Thermoanaerobaculia bacterium | reverse complement strand
GACTACCTGCGCGCCGAAGACACGATCGACATCTACACGCGACGCTTCACGCATCCGAGCGGCGAGTATCCGGCGCAGCCGATTCGCGTGACGATCGCGAAGTCGCAGATCGAGTCGGTGGTGTCGCTGCGCGAGGCGCGTCCGCTCGATCGCGCGGCACTCGAGCCCGAACTGCTCACGTCCGTGCTCAGCGAGCAGCTCGAAAATCGCAGCCCGGTGACGCTCGAACAGGTCCCGCAGATCCTGCAAGACTCGATTGTCGTCACCGAGGATGTGCGGTTTTGGCATCACCCCGGCGTCGATCCGCTCGGCATCGTCCGCGCGGTGTTCCGCAACATGAAAGCGGGCGGCGTCTCGGAAGGCGCGTCGACGCTCACGCAGCAGCTCGTGAAGAACTACTTCCTGACGAGCGAGCGCACATACAAACGCAAGATCATCGAAGCGTTCATGGCCGTGATCCTCGACGCGCGCTATTCGAAGCGCGAAATCCTCGAGGCCTACCTCAACGACATCTACCTCGGCCGCAATCGATCGATCTCGATCCTCGGCGTCGGTGAAGCGTCGCGCTTCTACTTCGGCAAGCCGATCTCCGAGATCGAAGTGCACGAGGCCGCGCTGCTCGCGGGCATGATTCGCAGTCCGAACAACAACTCGCCGTTCAACAACCCTGAGAACGCGATGAAGCGCCGCAACACGGTTCTCGGACTGCTGCTCAAAGAAAAGAAGATCACGCAGGCGCAGTACGACAAAGCGCGATCCGAGAAACTCCCGCGCAAGCCGTTCCGGCAGAAGAGCGGACTCGCATCGATTCCGTTCTACGTCGACCGCGTGCTGCAGGAGCTCAATACCGACTACGGCATCGACGACGTGAAGGGTCGCGGACTGCGCATCTACACGGCGATCGATCTTTCGGCGCAGGACGCGGCGTCGCGCGTCGTCGAGCAGAGTCTCGCCAATCTCGAAAAACGAAGCAGCCGTCTGCGCAATCACGACCCGAAACTGCAGGGCGCGCTGATTCACATCGACGTACCGACCGGCGAGATCCGCGCGCTCGTCGGAGGTCGCAACTACGAGCGCAGCCAGTTCAATCGCGCGCTGAAATCGAAGCGTCTCGTCGGCTCGCTGTTCAAACCGTTCGTTTATCTCACCGCGTTCGAGCCCAGTCTTTCGAATCAAAACATCACGCCTGCGACGCTCGTCAACGACAGCCGCTTCGTGCTGAAGCGACGCTGGTCCGAAGACTGGTCGCCGCGCAATTACGACGGACGCTATCTCGGCAACGTGACGGTCGCGCAGGCGCTCGAGCAGTCGCTGAACTCGGCGTCGGTGCGCATCGGACTCGCGTGCGGCATCGAGCCGATTCTCAAGACCGCGCGCACCCTCGGCGTACAGACCGAGATGGACGACGACAACCCCGCGATTCTTCTCGGCGCGGTGGGCATCCCGCCGATTGAGATGGCGGAGGCGTACACGACGATTGCGCGGCAAGGGTCGCGCATTCAGCCGCGCACGATTCGCTTCGTCACGGACGATCGCGGACGCACGCTCAACGGCGCGGGCGAAGCGAAGCCGACGCAGGTCTTTCCGCAGCGCGACGTCTATCTCCTCACGACCGTGATGGAAGGCGTCGTGAATCGCGGCACCGCGGGCGGCGCGCGCTCGATGGGCTTCAAGAAGATCGCGGCAGGAAAAACTGGAACGACGAACGACAAGCGCGACGCGTGGTTCATCGGCTTCACGCCGCAGACCCTCGCGCTGACGTGGGTCGGCTACGACGACAACGATCCGACGGGACTCTCCGGTTCGGATGCAGCCGTGCCGATGTGGGCGCGCTACATGGTCTCCGTGACCGCGGGCCAGCCGAACGCGGACTTCGCGCCGCCGCCCGGCATCACGATGACGGAGATCGACAAGACGAGCGGCGGTCTCGCGACTCCGCTTTGTCCGCGCAACGTGATTTCACGTCAGGCATTCAAGAGCGGCACTGAGCCGACGGTTCCGTGCGCGTTGCACACGAACGCGCCGGTCGCGCCGGTCGTGCCGATGTACGACGAATACGGCAATCTGATCATCACCGACACCGCGGCGACGGATACGACGAACACGTACACGCCGCCGCCGCCCGATACGACACTCACGGGAGGCGTGTTCCGCACCGACACGGCACCGCCGCCTCCAACCACGACGACTCCACCAACTACGACACAAGAGCCGCCGCCCGAACCGGAGCCGGAGCCGACGCAAACCGACACGTCGACGACGACCGGCGGGCCGCCACTCTAAAAGGGACTACGCTATCGCCATGTCAGACGAACCGAAAAAAGAATCACTCAACGACTGGGGCATCGACGTCGATAAATTCAAAGAGCGCGCGAAGGAATCGTTCGCGGGCGCGAAGGACGATCTCAGCGAGATCGCCGGCACGTTGCGCCAGACGCTCGTGCAGGCGAAGGAAGTCGTCATCGGACTGCAGAAGGGCGGCTCGTCCGCGGCTGCATCTGAATTGAAGGGCGGCTTCGAGCGTGCGTGGCAGGAGATCGAGAACGCGTTCAAGGCAGCGCGCGATCGTGCACGCGAGGCGAAGGCCGAAACGGCTGCTGCGACTCCCGCACCTGCATCCGACGAGACTCCCGCCGCGGGGAACACGGAAGGCGAAGTGCAGCACGGCGTCGCGCCGAGCGACGACGCTAACTCGCCGTAACGAGACGCTCGACGTGCGCGATGTCGATCGGCTTGTAGATCAAGCCTGAGACGACGTCCTGATCGGCGGTGCTGAGCTTCTGATCGCGCACGCCGGTCACGACGTACAGGCGCGGGTTGCGACGCCCGCGCCTGGCGCGCACGTAGTCGATCACGCCCCAGCCATCGAGGCGGGGCATGAGCAGGTCGACGAAGACGAGCGAGTAGTCATTCGCTTTGAGCAGCTTCACCGCGTCCGCGCCGTTCGCGGCTTCGTCGAACGCGATGCTGTAGCGCGTGAGCACGCTGGCGATGAGATAGCGCGCCGCCGGATCATCATCCGCAACGAGCGCCCGCTCCGGCTTCGACGGCCGCGGCGTCGGCCTCGGCGTTGGTCGCGCCTGCGGCTTCGTCGTCACGTTCGGACGCGGCGGAGTCTCCGCGTCGACGTGCTTCTGCGCGATCGTCGGCGGCGCGGGTGGTGGCGGTGCAGATTCGGTCTTCTTCTTCGCGAGCGCGATCGTCGGAACTTGCGACTGTTTCTTGCGCGTCGGATCTTCGCGCAGTGAGTCCGCGAGGGCCGCGCGCATTTCCTCGCACGTCGTGAATCGCGCGCCGATTTCTTTTTGCATCGCGCGACGAACGATGTCGGCGAGTTGCGGCGTGATGCCGAACGCCGCGATGGCGATGTCGCGCGGCTCGACGGTGACGATCTTGATCATCACCTCCGTGACCGAGTCGCCGGCGAACGGCTTCTGGCCGGAGAGCATTTCGTAGAGCACGACGCCGAGGGAGAAGATGTCGCTGCGCGCGTCGAGCTCGCGGCCGAGCGCCTGCTCGGGCGACATGTAGTGCGGCGTGCCGAGCACGATGCCGCCCTGCGTCAGTTTCGGATCGGACGTCGAGCCGCCGATCTGCTTGGCGATGCCGAAGTCGAGCACCTTCACGCTGCGCGGCGAGACGATGATGTTTTCCGGCTTCACGTCGCGATGCACGATGCCTTTCGCGTGCGCCTCGAACAGTCCGTCCGCGACGTGCACCGCGACGCGCACCGCGTCCGCGGGCATCATCGGCCCGTGCTTGATCAGGTTCGAGAGAGAGTCGCCTTCGACGAGCTCCATCGCGATGAAGAGCGACTCGCCCTGGTCGCCGTGCGCTTCACCGATCGCGTAGATCGTCGCGATGTTCGGATGATTGAGCTGCGCGATCGTGCGCGCCTCGCGCAGGAAGCGGTCCTTCCACTCCGGATCGGACGCGACCTGCGGCGGGAGGATTTTGATCGCGACCTGCCGGAGCAGCCGCGTGTCTTCCGCGCGCCAGACTTCACCCATGCCTCCGATGCCGAGGCGTTCGATGAGCCGGTATCCGCTGAGCTCCATTGCAAATACGATAACGCGTTTTGCACGATCAGGCGCGCGGCGCGGCCTGGTGTTTCCCGCTTCGACGGACGATGCCGTTGAACGCGGCCATCGCGCGATTGAACTCCGCGGCGAGCTGTTCGATCGACGCGGACGCGCCGTCGAGCCGGCCCGCGTGCGCGGCTTGTTCGAGCGCGGTCGCGACGGAGTACATCCGTTTCGCGCCGACGCTGCCGCAGGAGCTTTTCAGCGCATGCGCGGCGAAAGCGAGATCGTCCGTATCGCCGCTCGACGCCGCGGCGCGCAACGCATCGAGTCGCGACGGCACATCCTCGCGGAACATTTTCACGAGTCCCTCGAGGAAGCCTTCCTGCGTGCGATTGATGGCCATGAACGAGCTGACGCGTTCGCGATCGAGCACGTAGTGATCGTCCTGCTCCATGACGTCGGGCGCGGCGGCCGGCGACTCCGAGTCTTTGCTCGCCCACAAACGAATCGCCGCGCCGAGTTGCGTGATGCTCACCGGCTTCGGCAGGTAGTCGTTCATCCCCGCGGCGAGACACTTCTCGCGTTCGCCGGGCAATGCATGCGCGGTGATCGCGACGATCGGAATCTTCGCGAGCGGGCCGGACAACGCGCGGATGCGGCGCGTCGCTTCGTAGCCGTCGATGTCGGGCATCTGCACGTCCATCAGCACGATGTCGAACGGCGACTGATGAAGCACGTCGAGCGCTTCGAGTCCGCTCGATGCGATGACGCATTCGTGGCCGAGGCGTTGAAGTTGTCCGAGGGCGACGACCTGGTTGACGCTGTTGTCTTCGACGAGCAGCACGCGTGCGCGCGTCGTAATCGGAGGTTCGAAGTTTTGTCCGGGGTTGACGGGCATGTCCTTGTCGAAGAGTCGCGCGAGTGCGCTGCAGAGTTGCGCGCGGCGGATGGGCTTGAGCAGAAACGTGTCGATGCCCGCCGTCTCGAACGCGAAGATGTCGTGACGGCGGCGGCCGAATGCGGTGAGCAGGAGCAGTCGCGTGTTCGCGAGCTTCGGATGGGCGCGGATCGAACGCGCGAACGCGAGACCGTCTTCGTCGGCGAGCTGCATGTCGAACACGATCGCGTCGTACGGTCGCGCGAGCGCGGCGGCGATTCCGTCGGCAGCGCTCACTTCTTCGTCGACGATCGCGCGCGATGACGCGAGGTGTCGCGCGATCATCAGGCGATGCGTTTCATTCGCATCGATGAGCAGCACGCGATGATTCGAGAAG
Source organism: Thermoanaerobaculia bacterium (assembly GCA_036383875.1). Lineage (GTDB taxonomy): Bacteria > Acidobacteriota > Thermoanaerobaculia > Gp7-AA8 > Gp7-AA8 > QHVT01. The sequence goes on along the minus strand of DASVNL010000074.1, from coordinate 185 downwards.
TCCCAGTGCCGCGCCGGCGTCGCTTGCTCGTCGGCCTGCTTCGCGAGCGGGACTTCGAACCAGAACGTCGAGCCTTCGCCGGCCATCGACATCAATCCGATGTCGCCGCCCATCGCCTCGACGAGCCGCTTCGACACGGCGAGCCCGAGTCCGCTGCCGCCGTACTTGCGCGTCGTCGTGCCGTC
>DASVNL010000073.1:0-6423 GCA_036383875.1 Thermoanaerobaculia bacterium | reverse complement strand
TCCGCCGCCCGCGTCTTCGGTCGTGAAGTTCCATCCCGCACGCGCGGTGTTCGGCGCGAGGGGCTCGGCAAAGCGCGAGGCGATCACACCTTTCGGCTTGCAGGCCGGATTCCAGAACGGACCTTCCAGTCCGATCACGATTTCGTCCGGAGGGTTTTCGGCCGCGACCGCGAAGCCGTCGTGAAATCGCAACGACGACCGTGTGCGACGTCCCATGCCGCGCAGAAACAGCAGCGTCTTCACGATCGGATGCGAGGCGAGATCGGCGGTGAGGATCGCGTCGTAAACGCGCTCACGCGGCGCATCGACAATCGTCTCGTGACGCTTCGAGACGTCGAAGCGCGGCATGAATTTGTCGAGGATCATGAGTTTGGTTGATGGTTGATGGTTGATGGGAGCGGTCTCCCCCCATCAACGATCAACTATCAACCATCAGCTAACTCCATGCGCGCGCAGGAACGTCTCGGGCTTGCTGAAGACTTTGGCAATGTTCATGCCGTTGCGCACGGCCTTGAGCGTCACCTTGCGCGTCGCGAGGGCCGCGCCGAGTTGCACGTACGTGCGCAGTTTGCCGCGATGTTTGTAGCGAACGTCGAGCGCGTGCTGCCAGAGGCTGGAGTACTCCTCGTAAAACTCTTCGAGCGGCAACGTGGTCGGGAGCACGGTGTGGACGATGTCGAACATCTCCCACTCGCTGGTCTGCACGTTTTTCTTCGCGGTGTCCCAGAGGTCGGTGCCGGGGAGCGGCGTGAGGATGGAGAAGCCGCTGTTGTACGCGCCCATGAGCTCGATCCAGTCGCGCAGACGTTTGAAGTCGTCGCGCGTCCACGCCGGATCGATGATGAAGTTCGGAGTGAAGCCGACGCCGAGGTCTTTGAGGATGTTGATGGCCTGGACGTTGTTGTCGGCGGTGTTTTTCTTGTTGACCGCTTTGAGCCCTTCGTCGGTGACGGACTCGAGGCCGAGGAAGATCGCGAGGCTGCCGCAGTCCTTCCACATCTCGATGAGATGCGGGAACTTGCAGATGATGTCGGTGCGCGTCTGGACGGTGAAGTACTTGCGGATGCCCGACGCTTTGATCTGCTTCGCCATCTCCTCGCCGCGCTTCACGTTCATCCAGAAGATGTCGTCGGTGATGAAGATGTTCGGCGCGGTGATCTGCTCGAGCTCGCGCACGACGCGCTCCGGCGACTTCTCGCGGAACGTCGACTCGTGAAACTTCCAGACCGAACAGAAGTTGCATTTGAACGGACAGCCGCGCGCGGTTTCCATCAGTGCGAGCGGCTTGCGGAAGTTGATGTAGTACTTGTCGGCGTAGTGCGCGATGAGGTGTCGCGCGGGAAGGGGATACGAGTCCATGTGCGGCCGCGCCGGCGCATGTCCGGTGAAGTGCCACGCATCGTCGCGATGAATCTGTAATCCCGAAACCTGCGCGAGGTCGCGACCTTCTTTCAATGCGTTGACGAGCGGCGGCATGACTTCCTCGCCGTCGCCGGTCGCGATGCAATCGATCGCGGGATTGCGAAACCACTCGGGATCGCGCGACGCATCATGCCCGCCGACGACGACGAAGGCTTTGGGCATCTCACGCTTGATGCGCTGCGCCAGCCGGATGGTGCGATTGCGCTCCGTCGTGAAATTGCACTGCAGTCCGACGACGTCGGGATCGAACTTCCGGCACGCCGCAAGCCCGTTTTCTTCCCCGTCGATGCGCAAGTCGATGACCTTGCACTCATGGCCGTCTTCTTCGAGACAGGCCGCCACACAAATCGGTCCGAGCGGCTCGACGAAGGTGAGCATCTCCAACCCAAGGATGCCGCCCACCGGAGGTTTGATGAACGCGACCTTCATGGCAGTACGAAACGGTAGCACAGGCCGGGCGTTCACAACGTGGCGGCCTCGCGCGACGTCCTCGACGGTCCGCTGACACTTCCGCCACTGCACGGTCACCGCGACTCGCTTCGTTCAGCACCACGTTGGTGGATGAAAGGAGACGCGCATGTTGATCCGCTTCATTCTTCTCGTGGGCCTGCTCGCGGTCGCGCCTGCGGCGGTCTCGCCGCTCGATACGGGAAGTTGCATCGATCCAATGGGCCAGCCGTGTGTCGAACGCGGCGGCGAAATGGATCCCAACGGCTGAGGACGAACGAAAGGAGATTCACATGTTGACCATCATCTTGTTGTTGTCGCTGCTCAGTGCCGATGACGGCGCTGGAATCGATCCGCATGGCGGCGCGCAGGCGTCGCTCGATGCCGGAAGCTCGATGGATCCGAATGGGCTGAACAGTCGCGGCACGATGGATCCGGACGGAGTGAACGCCGGAGCGCGGATCGACGACAACGGCGTCGACTCCGGGTGGGGCATCGATCCGAACGGATAGACGCCTGCGGGGGATCGAGGCCTCAATCCTCAATTCTCAATCCTCAATCCGGCTACCATCGCGGCGAATGCCGGAACGCATCGCCGCGAAGGTCTCCCGGGTCCGTTTTCACAACGCGGAGAATGGATTCACCGTGGTCCTCGCGTATCGCGAGGATGTCGGGGAGGAGATCACGATCGTCGGGAACTTCCCGGCGTTGCAGGAAGGGGAGCCGGTCGTTGCGGTGGGCGAGTTCCGCGACGACCGGCGCTACGGCCCGCAGTTCGTGGCCGAGGCGCTCGATGTCGTGATGCCGACGAGTCCGGAGGGCATTCAGGCGTATCTCGCAGCCGGACACGTCAAAGGCATCCGCGCAGGTCTCGCGAAGAAACTCGTCCTGCAATTCGGCGCCGACCTGCTCCGCATTCTCGACGAAGAACCCCGCAAGCTCCTCGGCATCGCCGGACTCGGCGAAAAGAAACTCGAGAAGATCACCACCAGTTGGGACGAGCAGCGCGGCGTCCGTCAGCTCATGATCTTCCTCGCGCAACACGGGCTCGGCGGCGCGCGCGCGTTCCGCATCCACAAGCACTACGGCAGCCGCGCGATTCAACTCATCCGCGAGAATCCGTACCGGCTCGCGCATGAAGTGCGCGGCATCGGATTCGCGACCGCCGACGCCATCGCGCGCAAGCTCGGACTCGATCCGACGTCGCCGTTCCGATTGCTCGCCGGCGTGCGTCACGTCATCGACACCGCGCGCGAGCGCGACGGCCACTGCGGACTTCCGCGCGAGAAAGTACGCGAAGAGACTGCGAAGCTCTTGCAGGTCGACGCGACGCTCGTCGACGCCGCGATGGACAGCGCGACGCAGATGCGCGTCGTCATCGACGAGAAGGGCGTGCTGTACGACCCGTCGTTGTTCGATGCGGAGTCACGCATCGCTGCGAAGCTCGCGCATCTCGCGATGGAGACGGCGCCGTGGACCGAGGACATCGACGTCGATGCGGCGATCGACATTGCGGAGAACGAGAACGCGATCACCCTCGATCCCGACCAGCGTCGCGCGATTCACACCGCGCTCAGCGCGCGCACGGCTGTCATCACCGGCGGTCCAGGTGTCGGCAAGACGACGCTCGTGCAGACGCTGCTCTCCGTCCTGCACTCCGCCGATGTCGAAGTGCTCCTCGCCGCGCCCACGGGTCGCGCGGCGAAGCGACTCGGCGAGAGCACCGGAGCGAGCGCGCAGACCATTCATCGATTGTTGGAGATGAGTCCGGAGACCGGCGCGTTTCAACGCAACGAGCAGGATCCGATCGAAGGCGACGTGGTGATTCTCGACGAGGCGTCGATGATCGACGTGCCGCTGCTCGACGCGGTGCTGCGTGCCCTGTCGCCGGATGCGTCGCTGATTCTCGTCGGCGACGCGGATCAGTTGCCGTCGATCGGCGCGGGGCAGGTGTTGCACGACATCCTCGCGTCGGAACGGATCCCGGCCGTGCGATTGACGAAGATTCATCGGCAGGCTGAAGGCAGCGACATCATCACGAACGCGCACCGGATCAATCACGGCGACGCGCCGCGATTTCGCGACGCTGCCGAGAATCCGGACATGTTTCACTTCCGCGTGAACACGCCCGACGCCGCGGTCACGCGCGTCGTCGAGCTGGTGACGGAGCGCATCCCGCGCAAGTTCGGACTGCGCTCCCTACGCGACGTGCAAGTGCTCGCGCCGATGCGCAAAGGCAACGTCGGCATCGACGGGCTGAATCGCGAGTTGCAGCGCGCGCTGAATCCGCCGGAGCGGCATCGCAAGCGCGTCGATCGTCCGAACGACGTCGTGTTTCTGCCGGGCGACAAGGTGATGCAGACGGAGAACAACTACGACAAGAACGTGTTCAACGGCGACGTCGGCGTGATCGCGGCGATCGAGCCGGAGAAGGAAGTGTTCGCGGTGGACTACGGCGCGGAGCTGATCGTCGACTACACGTTCGACGAAGCGGACCAACTCACGCTCGCGTACGCGACGACGATTCACAAATCGCAGGGCTCGGAGTATCCGGCAGTCGTGGTCGTGCTGATGCCGCAACACTCGATCATGCTGCGGCGCAATCTGTTGTACACGGCCGTGACGCGCGGGCGGAAGTTGGTCGTGGTGGTTGGCGATCAGCGTTCGATCGACATGGCGGTACGGACTGGGCGGGGCGGGGAGCGGAACACGCGGTTGGCGAGACTCCTGAACCCTGACCAGAGGGAAGGGTCTCCTGTGCCCCAGCGATAGTGCGCGGGTGTAGCTGTGGCACAGGAGATCCTTCCCTTTGGTCAGGATTAGAGCTTGGCCTCCCGAAATACCTTCGGCATCTCCGACGTGAAGCTCATCTTCTCCCCCGTTCGCGGATGCACGAACGCCAGCGTTTTGGCGTGGAGGGCGAGGCGGCCGAGGGCTTCTTCTTTGCCGTGGCCGTACATCGTGTCGCCGATGACCGGGTGGCCGGCTTCGGCGAAATGCACGCGGATTTGATTGCGGCGTCCCGTCTCGAGCGTGACTTCGACGATCGACCAGCGTTTGCCGGATGCGATGACGCGGTAGTGCGTGATCGCTTCCTTCCCTTCCTTCGGATTCGAAACGCTCCGCACCTTCAACTCCCGATCTTCGGCCAGGTACGAACGGAACGTTCCCGATGTCTCCTTCAACTTGCCGTGCACGATCGCGACGTAGATGCGATCCGGCTTGTGATCCTTGAACTGATCCTGCAGACGATCGCGCGCGTGCGTGTTCTTCGCGAAGACCAGCAGCCCCGACGTGTCGCGATCGAGGCGGTGCACGTGATGCACCTTTCCCTTCACGTACAAATTCAGAAATGACTCGGCCGTTTCGTGCAGCACCTCGTTCGTCGGCACGGTCAGCAAGTGCTCGGCCTTGTCGATGACGATCAGGTCTGCGTCCTCATAAACGATGCGCACGCGCGGGTCGATGCGCTCCGTCTTCCCGGCGATCTCGACGCGATCGCCTGTGCCGATCTCGCGCTTCGCGTTGCGTTCGGGCTCGCCGTTCACGCGCACGCGATCGCTCTGCAGCATCTGCCGCAGCGTCGTCTTCGACGAGTCGGGGAAAAGAGACTGCAGCGCGTCCAGCAGGGTCTGAGGCATTTGCTGACGCTATCACGACGGCAATTTGTGACGTCCATTACAGATTTCCGTATCTACGGACAGTAGATTAGTTGCATCCGCGACCCCTAACCCCTTTTTCACCCGGACGGCGTTTTCCGGAGGAGGTGTCTGTGTATTTTCTGAAGAGGCTCCTGATCATCGTGAGCGTTGCGATTCCCCTGTTCGCGGCGTCGGCAGGCGACGTCGTGATCTCGGAAGTCGCGTGGATGGGCACGACGGGGAGCACATCGAACGAGTGGATCGAGCTGTACAACACGACCGGCAGCTCGGTCTCATTGACGAGTTGGACGCTGAAGGCAGCGGACAACACGCCGAGTGTGACGCTGAGCGGCTCGATCGCGGCGTACAGCTACTACCTGCTCGAGCGCACCGACGACAACACGATTCCCGGTCTCACCGCCGACAAGATTTACACCGGTGCGATGACGGACACGGGCGAGCAACTCGTTTTGCGTGACGGCAGCAACAACGTCATCGACACGGCCAACCAGAACGGATCGTGGTTTGCCGGCACGACGACCGGACGCGCGACGATGGCGCGCACCGACGTCGCGTTGTCGGGCACATCGTCGACGAACTGGCACACGTCGAACGCCTCGTACGGCTCCGGCCTCGGCCTCGGCACTCCGAAAGCCGCGAACGTTCTCGGCGGCACGTCCGACGACTGGTACACGCTGTACTTCACCGATCACCTCAACACGGTGATGCCGGATTACGGACCGAAGACGATCGCCACCGCGCTCATCGACGCGATCGACAACGCCACGACGTCGATCGACTTTTCTGTCTACGGCTTCAACGGATGCGAAGAGATCATCGAAGCGCTCGACGCCGCGCAGGCGCGCAGCGTCACGGTGCGCGGCGTGGTCGACTCGTATCAGAGCGGCTTCTA
>DASVNL010000072.1:0-16460 GCA_036383875.1 Thermoanaerobaculia bacterium | reverse complement strand
TGCCGCATCGCGTGCTCGTCGCAGGGTCGCAGTCAGGGGACTTGCCGCTGATGCAGCACCGGCCCGCGGAGCAGACGCGCGCGTACGTCTGCATCGGCTACGCGTGTGAAGATCCGACGGACGATCCGGAACGGTTGCGCGCGTTGTTGGCGTAGCGGAACGCCGTGGGACCTCGACTACGTTTCCGTGATTGCGTACAGGCGGTTGTCTTCGACGTTGTAGAAGAGCGGCGCGACGAGCACTTTCGGGTAGCGCGCGCGCAGGCGCGTCGCCTCGCTGAGCACGAAGTCGATCTCGTTGCCGATCTCGAACAGCGGTGCGTAAGCGTCGAAGTGCTGTTCGGCGAGCTCGCGATCCCAGCCGGCGTCGACGAGGCCGGCGACGAACTCCGCGCGGCGGCCGGAGAGTCCGACCATGCCGCAGAAGTTGTGCACGATCAGCGCGAGCGTGCGCACGCCGCCTACGGCCACCGCGAACGACACTTTGAATTCGCTGGGTCGCATGTTCGCGCCGCCCGAGCGGAGGATGAAAGCGAAGTTCTCGGGGATGCGCAGCTTCTTGCGATTGTCCATGCACATGCCGACGAGCAGCTCGGGCGTGGTCACGTGCTCATCGTGGTCGAGGAAGCCGTTGTGCCAGCCCAGGAGCTTGTGGATCGGTGTGTTGCGGAACGGCGCCGGTACGGCGTTGTCGCTGTCGACGGGAATCAGTCGGTTCATCGGGAGGCGAACGATAACGCAAGAGCGCGAAAATCGCCCGATTTGACGATGCGCCCGACGATCGCCTCTCGCGACGCACCCGCACGAAGCCGCGCGAGAAGGTCGCGCTCTTCGATCGCGTTCGGCCGCCGCTCGAGCAGAATCGCGAATGCGCGGAGGAGAAACGCGCGGTCGTCTTCGCAGTCGCTGCCGTACGCGATCGTCTCGACGATGTCGTCGAGGTGAACTTCGCCGCGCGACAGTCGCGGCCACGCGGAGGCGGGATCGAATCCGAGTCGCCCGAGGAGCGCTTCGACGTTGCGTTGGTGCAGTTGCGATGCGGGAAAGCGCGTTCCCGTCTTGCGCCACACGCTCTGCGCGTCGATGAAGCGATCCGCGTCGATGCGAATCGACGTCAGCAGCGGACGATCTTTCGGTTGCGAGTCATCGACCGCGATCGACGCGAAACACGCGGCGAGCGTGCGCGTGTCATTCGCGTTCGGCGACGTCGCGTGCGCGAAGTCGAACGTGAGCGTGTTCATCCCCTCGATCCACGTGGACGCCGGCGCTGTGATCGTGTAGTCGCGCCAGCGGTTTTCGAGTGCGATCTCGCCGAGGTCGTGGCCGTTGAGCGAGACGCGCATCGATTGCGGCGGGAGCGGAAGAACGTGCACGCGAATCACGCCGGCGTGCGGAAGCAGCACCGTCGCGCGTTTCGCGATCGCCCAGCGGAAGTCGCGCTCGGACTGCGCCCAGCCTTCGCCGAAGAACACGTCGTCGTGTGGCGTGAGTGTGCGGAACGACGCGGCGACTGCGCGCAGTGTCGCGGGTCGCGCGCGGTCGAGGAGCTCGCGTTGCGAGCCCGCGTAGTGCAGGCGAAACGATTCGAGCGCGCTCGACATCGCGAGCGGATAGCGGCACATCCAGCTGCGCACTGACTCGTCGCTCGCGTATCCCGCGCTGACGAGCCACGCGTCGGTGCCGCGATCGATGATCATCTCGGCGAGCTCGACGCGCGGCGTGCCAACGACCTTCATCGCGTCGCCGAGGTAGTAGCGCAGCGAGACTTCGGACCACGGCTCCGCCGCGAGCACGACGTCGCCGGGCTTCGCGTTGTCACGCAGCGTCGCGGCGATCGCGCGCCAGTCGAGTTTCCGGAAAGGCTCCGTGCGCGCGGCGGGCAATATCTCGCGTCCGATCGCGATCACGATGAGCAACGACAACCAGTGGAGCGGCGGACTCTCAGTCCGCCGGCGGGCTAAGAGCCCGCCGCTCCACTGAATCCCCGCGCCGGCGAGCATCGTGAAGCCGATCACCGCGGCGCAGACGTAGCGCGGCGCGAACCAGTGTCCGACGACGCGGATCATCGCGATCGACACCACGATCGGCAGCACGGTCATCGCGATGATCACGATCGCGTGATCGCGATTGCGGCGCCACAGCGCGATCGCGCCGATCACCGCGAACGTCAACAGTGCGATGACGGCGCGACCGCGCATGTCGGTCGCGAGCGCGGACACCGTGAGCGCACGCGCAATCGTCGCGAAGACGTTTGCGGGAAACGGCGCGTGCGGTGTCGCGTCCGGGCCGCCGCGGTAGAACAGCACGAACACGCACGCGATGACGGCCGCGATCATCGCGAGGCGTGGACGCTTCGCAAGGTACGCGGCGATCGCCGCGGCGACAGCGATGGGCGCCGCGGATGCGTGCGTGAACAACAGCGCGATGAGCGTCGCGACGATCGGCCAGTCGCGCTTCTTCTCTTGCAGAAACAGCGCGATCAACACGGCCGTGAGCAACATGATCAGCGCGTACGGACGCGCCTCGCGACTGTAGTAAACGTTCAGCGGTGAGACCGCGAGCAGCAGCGCCGCGAACGGTTGTCGCGTCCACGCGACGACCGCGATCGCGACGACGCCGAAGATCGCGGGGAGCAATCGGCCCGTGAACTCATCGCCGACGAGTTGCGTCGCGAAATACAACGGACCCTGATCGGGACCGAAGCCGATGAGCCAGTGCCACCATGGCTGCGACGCCGCGCTGGTCTTCAAACCTTGCGCGAGGATTTCGTCCAGCCAGTAGCTCGGCGCACCAAGGGCGTCGAAACGGAGCCACGCGCCGATGGCGATCGCCGCAATCGCAGCGATCCACACCGCAAAGCGACGAATCATTACGGTGCCTTCGGCACCACCACCCACTCCGTCCACACGCGCTTGCTCTCGTTGCCGTTCTTGTCGATCGCGGCGATGCCGTAGCGGTAGGCGATGCCGAGGTCCACGTTCGCGTCGCTGATGGTGGTCGTGGTGACGGTCTCGTTCACGAGCGGCACAGTGCCGACTTCCTTGATGTTGTTCTCGTGGCCGACGCCTTCCGTGCGATAGACGCGATAGCCGGCGAGATCCGACGCTTCGACCGGATCCCACAGCAGACGCACGACTTTCGTTTCAAGCAGCGCCGTCACCGTCGCCGGTGCGGGCGGCGCGAGCAAGTCCTTGTACGTGACGCGCACCGCGGTCGTGAGATCGCTCTGGATGCGATCCGCCGCGACGGCGGTCACGCGATAGTCGTGCTCGCCGTACGACGGCACGTCCGTGTACTCCTCGCCTTTGACGGGGACGTTGTTGATCGGCGCGTCGAACTCGCCGGGTGCCTGACCGGGCGCGGTGCGATAGATGTGATAGCCGCTGATGACCGGCGCGCTGCCGCCCGACACCGACGTTTCCGGCCGCAGCCAGTGCAGCGTCACGCCTTCCGGCTTCACGTCCGCGCGCAGTCCCTGCGGCGCGGTCGCGACAGGCAGCGGCACGAGCGTCACGAGGTTCGAGAGCTCGCTGCGCGTCCCCGTTCCCCCCTCGGTGACGACGGCGTACGTGATGCGCACCGGACGTCCGTCCGTGGTCTGGAATGGAGGCTCGTCGGTGAACACGAGCTTCGTTCCGTCGGACGCCGCGCTCATGTTGGCCTTTTCTATGCTGTCCACCCGCTGACTGAGCTTCGCGAATTGAGCAGCAGGGATCGTCGGAATCTTCGAGAAGAGCGCCACCGGCTGCGGCACGGTCGGATCGATGTCGCCCGGCAGGAGCGTCTTCGGATCGCGGCCACCCGGTGCGACGGGCAGATCTTCGGAGTAGCGATAGACGGAGATGCGATCGATCTCGGTGAGGCTGCGGCCGGCCGTCGTCAGCGACGGATAGCTCCAGGTGAGAATCACGCGATTCGCGCGCTGTGTTACAACGAGGTCGCTCGTGGCCTGAGGAATGACCGGCACCGGCGGGCGTGGATCGCCACGTTTGCCGCAGGCGACGAGCGTCAGGACGAGCGCAACCAGGAGTTTTCTCGGCGTCACGCGCGCGATTCTAACGGGGGAAAGACAGTATGTGCGGAATCATTGGGTATGTCGGAACGCGTGACGTCGTTCCGGTTCTGATCGGCGGTCTGAAGAAGCTGGAGTATCGCGGCTATGACAGCGCCGGCGTGGCCGTCGTGAACGGAGACGGTGTCGACGTCGTGCGCGCCGAGGGGAAACTGTCGAACCTCGAGAACAAGCTCGGCGATCACCCGCTGCACGGCACGTTCGGCATGGGCCACACGCGCTGGGCCACGCACGGAAAGCCGAACGAGAACAACGCCCATCCGCATCGCGACTGCACGGGCAACGTCGTCGTGATCCACAACGGCATCATCGAAAACTTTCTCTCGCTCAAGCAGCGCCTGAAATCACAGGGGCACGACTTCAAGAGCGAGACGGACACGGAAGTCGTCGCGCATCTCATCGAAGAGCATCGCAAGGGCGGACTGTCATTCGTCGACGCGGTGAAGAAATCGCTGAAGGAGCTCGACGGGCACTACGCGCTGGTGATGATCGCGGCCGACGAGCCGGGGACGATCATCGCCGCGAAGCACGGACCGCCGCTCGTGATCGGACTCGGCGAAGGCGAGAACATCGTCGCGTCGGACGTCGCGCCGCTGCTCGCGTACACGCGCAACATCATCTATCTCGAAGACGGCGAGTACGCGATCGCGAACGACCAGAAGGTCGAGGTGTTCACGCGCGACGATCAGAAGGTCGATCGTCCGCCGACGCGCATCGCGTGGGACGCGGTGATGGCCGAGAAGGAAGGCTATCGCCACTACATGCTCAAGGAGATTCACGAGCAGCCGCGCGCCGTGCGCGACACGTTCACGGGCCGGATGTTCGAAGAGTCGGGCGAGATTTTCTTCAACGACCTGCAGTTCACGCCCGAGGAGTGGGCGAAGTTCAAGCGCATCCACATCGTGGCGTGCGGCACGTCCTGGCATTCGGGTCTCGTCGGGAAATTCATTCTCGAAAGCGCCGCGAAGATCCCGGTCGAAGTCGACTACGGGTCCGAGTACCGCTACCGCGATCCGATCGTCGACGCGGAGACGCTGGTCATCGGCGTGACGCAGTCCGGCGAGACGGCGGACACGATCGCCGCAATGCAGGAAGCGAAGGGCAAGGGCGCACGGCTGATCGCGATCTGCAACGTGATCGGCGCGGCCGCGACGCGCATGGCGGACGGCACGATCTACACGAACGCCGGCCCGGAGATCGGCGTCGCATCGACGAAGGCGTTCACGACGCAGCTCACGGCGTTCTATCTACTCTCACTGTACGTGCGGCAGTTGCGCGGCGACGATCGCGACGACATCCGTCACGCGATGCACGAGCTGTCGACGATTCCGCACAAGATCGAGCATCTCCTCAAAACGCAGGAGAAGCGCATCCAGCAGCTCGCGAACAAGTTTCACAACTCGCAGGACTTTCTGTTTCTCGGCCGCGGGCTGCACTACCCGATCGCGCTCGAAGGCGCGCTCAAGCTCAAGGAGATCTCGTACATCCACGCCGAGGGCTATCCGGCGGGCGAGATGAAGCACGGACCGATTGCGCTGATCGACGAGAACATGCCGATCGTCGCCGTCGCGACGCACACGGCCGTGTACGACAAAGTCGCGTCGAACCTGCAGGAAGTGAAAGCGCGCGACGGCAAGCTGATCGTCATCTGCGACGAAGGCGACGACGCGATGAAGAAGCTCGCCGACGAGTCGATCGAGATTCCGTGGGCGACGCCGGAGCTGCAGCCGATTCTCGCCGTCGTGCCGACGCAGTTGCTCGCGTACTACATCGCGCTGCGGCGCGGATGCGACGTCGACCAGCCGCGCAATCTCGCAAAGAGCGTGACGGTGGAGTAGTCAGCCGATCTCGAGGGAGTCGAGGAACGTGGTCACGTCGCTCGTGACCGTTTCTCCGCGCGGGAAGAATCCGTAGACGATGTACAGGCGCTTGCCGCCGAGCAGGATCTTCCCGCGCATCGTCCCCTCGGACCAATCCTTTTTCGGCGTGACTTCAGTGACGAACGTCAGCGCGCCGCCGGACCATTTGCTCTCGACTTTGTCCGTGCCGACCATTTCCTGCAGGATCGACTCGAACAGCGGCCCGACGCGATCCGGCGGCATGACCACCGGCAGGTCGATGAACTCGACGACGTAGTGATGGTCCTCGTACTTTGACTTGAGCTGCACGGTGCGCAACACGCCGGCCGGCGTCGAGATGAACTCCGTCGAGCGCTTTGGCTTGCCCGCGAAGTCGACGGTGAACGCGCGGTCGTTGTGCGTGTACGACTCCCACGGAACGCGGCTGTACGTCAGCGCGGTGCCCGCGTATTTGAGACCGCCGAGGACGACGACGGCGAGGACGATCACGCCGATGATCAGGCCGATCGGCGCGCGCTTCTTCGGCGTCGCGCGCGTGACGTGCGTGGGCATCGACGTCGACATCGTGCGTGCGCGTTGCGCAGGCGGCGCGACGGCTGGAGGACGAGGTTGCAGTTGCTGCGGCGCGAGGTCGAGATCGAGTTGGCCGTCCGGCGTGCGTTTCAACACGTACGCGACCGATCCGATGGTGAACAGGCGCTCGCCTTCTTCGAACAGCAGCGGGCGTGTGGCCATCTTGCCGTCGACGCGAATGGCCGTGCGGCGGCTCTGCTCATCGGACTCCGCGACGATCTGGCGCGTCACGCCGTCAACGTCGACATTCCAACTCTGAGTCGACATGAATCCCTCGGATGTGGTGGTGTGGGGAACCCGGCCCAAGGGTATCATTCCGTCCGATTCCAAGGTCCTCTGAATGCTGATTCCGATCGGTCGTGATGACGCGGAGATCCGCCGTCACGCGTGGGTGTCGTACGCGATCATCGCGCTCAACATCTTCGTGTACGTCGTGATGTCGAGCCTCGAGTCGAACTCGACGCGCGCGTTTCAGCAACGCTTCAGCGAGGCCGTGCAGTATCAGATCGAGCATCCGTATCTGAAGACGCCGCCGAAGCTCGAGAAGCTGCTCACGCCGCGCGGCAACGCGCAGCTCAACGAGATGCGCAACGACTACGGCCGCGTGTCACCGTCGGACGTCGCGAGCGAGCAACTGCATCTCGATCAACTCGCCGACGAAGCGCTATCCGCACTCGACGCACAGCCGAAGTCGAAGCTGTCGTACATCCCCGCGCGCGGCGGCGTGCTGACGATGTTCACGTCGATGTTTCTGCACGCGGACTTCTTCCATCTCCTCGGCAATCTGCTCTTCTTCTATCTCTCCGGACCGTTCATCGAAGACGTGTTCGGACGTCCGCTGTTCGCGTTCCTCTACTTCGCCGGCGGCCTCGTCGCGCTGTTCGCGTACCTCTCGCAACACCCCGACGACATCACGCGACTCATGGGCGCGTCGGGTGCGATCGCCGCGGTGATGGGCGCGTATCTCGTGCGCTTCGCGACGTCGAAGATCGAGTTCATCTTCATGCCGTTTTGGTGGCGTCCGTCGTGGAGCTTCCGCTTCTGGATGCCGGCGTTCATCGTGCTGCCGCTCTGGTTTCTGCAGCAGCTTTGGGAGATGCGACTCGAAGTCAGCGGCGACGGCGGCGGTGTCGCGTTCTCCGCGCACGTCGGCGGGTTCGTGTTCGGCGTCGTGGTCGCGCTGATCGTGAAGTTCTCGCGATTCGAAGACAAGTTCGTGAATCCGGTCGTCGTCGCGCAGACGACGTGGGCGATGGACGAACGTCTGCTCACGGCGATGGACGCGCGCAAGTTCGGCAACCTCGAAGGCGCGCAACACGCGCTCGACGGGATGATGCGCGATCCGGACTGTCCGCCCGAGGCGTTGCAGGTCGCGATGGACGTCGCGGTGGAGGCGGAGGATCCGGTGCGATACGACGCGGCGGCCACGCGGCTGCTCGCGCGTCACGTCGACGCGAAGGACGCCGATCTTGCGATGGATCTGATTCGCGAAGTCACAGGCAATCGCGACGCGCGCGTGCCGAAGTTCCTCGCGCGCGCCGCACCGATCGTCGAGCGCAGCGGCGATCGCGAGTGGGCGATCACGCTGTACGAGCGACTGCACGACAGCGATCCCGCGAGCGCGATTGCCGTCAGCTCGCTGATGAAAATCGCGACGCTGCGCAAGCTTCAGGGCGACATCAACGGCGCGCGCGCGGCGCTCACGAAAGCGCGCGCACACCCGGCGTGCACGGTCGAGTGGGCTCCGTCGATCGACGCGAAGCTCGCGCAGCTGAAGTGATCAGCCGCGCGTGATCCAGCCGCCGCCGAGGCACAGGTCGTCCTGATAGAACACGACTGCCTGACCCGGCGCGACCGCGCGCAGCTTCTGCGCGAACGTCACGCGCGCACGATTGCCATCGAGCGGCGTCACCGTCGCCGCAACGTCGGCCATGCGCGATCGCACGCGCGCCTGCACTTCGATCGGACCATCGGGTGCGGTGCCGGAGATCCAGTGCACGCGCTCGGCGAGGAGCTCGTCCTTCTCGAGCGCAGACGCCGGTCCGACGACGACGCGCTTCGTGAACGGATTCACGTCGACGACGTACGTGCGATCGGCGGTGCCGCCGATCTGCAGGCCGCGGCGCTGTCCGATCGTGAAGTTGTAGTAGCCATCGTGATCGCCGATGACATTGCCCTCGGTGTCGACGAGCTGGCCCGCGCCTTCGCCGGGCTGCAGCCCGGCTTCCTTCTCGACGATCTTCGCGTAGCCGTCTTTCTCGGGCACGAAGCAGATCTCGTACGACTCTTTCTTGCGCGCAACAGAAAGTCCCGCGATCTCGGCGATGTCGCGCACCTCGGGCTTCGTCAGCTCGCCGAGGGGAAACAGCGCCTCGCTCAACTGCTCCTGCGACAGCTCGAACAGGAAGTACGACTGATCCTTCGCGAGGTCGAGCGCCTTGCGCAGCTCGAACGTGGAGCCGTTGTGCGTGATCCGCGCGTAGTGACCGGTCGCGATCTTGTGCGCGCCGATGGCGATGGCCTTCTTGTGAAACAGGTCGAACTTCACGTGCGTGTTGCACAGCACGCACGGACTCGGCGTCGTGCCGGAGAGGTAGCCCTGCACGAACGGCTTGACCACCTTGTCGTGGAAGTTCGTCTCGAGGTTCAGCGTGAAGTGCGGGATGTCGAGGTTCCACGCGACGCGGCGCGCGTCGACGAGGTCGTCGATCGTGCAGCAGCCGCCGTACGTGGTGTCCGCGTTGACGGTCGTATTGCTGAGGTTGTCGTACATCTGCATCGACAATCCGACCACGTCATGTCCCTGGGACTTGAGCAGATACGCGGCCGTCGAGGAGTCGACGCCGCCGGACATTGCAACGGCAATCTTCACAGCACGTCCGGTAACGGACGACATCGGGCATAATTCCACCGCGGTGGACGTGACGTGCAAGGTACTGGTCGTTGACGACGATCCCAATATTCGCAGGCTGATCGTCGTCGCGCTGAAGCGGGACGGGTATTCGTTCCTCGAGGCGTCGAATGGGAAAGATGCGCTGGACGCAATGCGCGCGCATCATCCCGACGTCGTCGTGCTCGATCTGATGATGCCCGTGCTGTCTGGTTGGGATGTGCTGCGCGAACGCGCGCACGAGCCCGAGCTGCTGAAGATCCCGGTGATCGTCGTGAGCGCGAACCGCGATCCCGAGGTGGCGACCGCCGTGACCGCGGGCATTTGCGCGTTCCTCCCGAAGCCGTTCGACATCGGCGCGCTCAGCGCTCTCGTGCGCTCCTGCATCCCACTCGCGCAGTGAAGAACGGCGGGCTGAGAGCCCGCCGCTCCACCAATTACTTGCCTTCGAGTTTCTGCGCGTCGAGCACCGCGATGGCGGCCATGTTCACGATGTCGTTCACGTCGACGCCGCGCTGCAGGACGTGCACGGGCTTCGAGATGCCCTGCAGGATCGGGCCGATGACTTCGGCGCCGCCGAGGCGCCACAGCAGTTTGTACGCGGCGTTCGCGGCGTCGAGGTTCGCGAAGACGAGCACGTTCGCATCACCCTGGATCGCGCTCCACGCGTAGTCCTGCTGGGCGATGCCCGGCTCGACCGCGGTGTCCGCCTGCATCTCCCCTTCGACGATGAGATCGGGGCGGCGCTTCTTCAGGATCTCCACGGCGTCGCGCATCTTCTCGGCGTCGGGATGCTGCGTCGAGCCGAAGTTCGAGAACGAGATCATCGCGATGCGCGGCTCGATCTGGAAACGCTTCGCCGTCTCCGCCGTGAGCTCCGCGATCTCCGCGAGCGTCTCACTGTCCGGGTTGATGTTCACCGTCGTATCGGCGAGCACGAACATGCGGTTCTTGAACATCAGCAGGTACGCGCCCGAAACATGCTTCACCTCGGGGACGGTCTTCACGATCTGCAACGCCGGCCGGATCGTGGCCGGGTAGTACGCGCGCAGTCCGGAGATGACGCCGTCGGCGTCGCCGCCGTCGAGCATCATCATCGCGTAGTAGTTGCGGCTGTTCAGGATGCGACGCGCGTCCGCGAGCGTGATGCCGTGACGATTGCGCAGTTCGTGAAAGCGTCGCGAGTACTGCTCGTACAGGTCGTCGCGCTGGAAGATGTCGATGCAGCGGATCTTCGACTCGTCGATGTTGTACTTGTGGAGCAGCGGCGCGATCTCGTCGTGACGGCCGAGGAGGATCGGCTGGGCGATGCCCTCATCGATGAGGATTTTCGCCGCGCGAACGATCTTCTCCTGATCGCCCTCGGGGAACACGATGCGTTTCGGGTTCTTGCGCGCCTGTCCGTAGATGTCGTGCATCAGGCCGCGCGAGCGTCCGAGCATGCTTTCGAGGCGACGGCGATACGCGTCGTAATCCTCGATCGGATGCTGCGCGACACCCGTTTCGACGGCCGCCTTCGCGACCGCGATCGGCACGCGCAGCAGCACGCGATAGTCGAACGGCTTCGGGATCAGATACTCGCGGCCGAACGACATGCGATCCATGCCGTACGCGCGCAGCACCGAGTCCGGAACGTCTTCCTTCGCGAGATCAGCGAGCGCCTTCGACGCGGCGAGCTTCATCTCGTCGTTGATCGTCGTCGCCCGGCAGTCGAGCGCGCCGCGGAAGATGAATGGGAACCCAAGGACGTTGTTGACCTGATTCGGGAAGTCGCTGCGGCCCGTGGCCATGATCACGTCGTGACGCGCGGCGACGGCGTCTTCGTAGCCGATCTCCGGATTCGGATTGGCCATCGCGAAGACGATCGGATCGGGCGCCATCGCGCGGACCATGTCCTGCGAGACGATGCCGCCCGCGGAGAGTCCGATGAAGACGTCCGCGTCTTTGAACGCGTCCATCATCGTGCGGCGGTCGGTCTCGGCCGCGAACTCTTCCTTGTACGCGGTCATGTCTTCCTTGCGGCCTTTGTAGATCACGCCGTGACGGTCGACGAGGATCGCGTTTTCCTTACGCAGTCCGAGCTTGATGTAGAGGCGCAGACAAGCCATCGCCGCCGCGCCCGCACCGCTGATCACGATGCGCACGTCTTCGATCTTCTTCTTCGCGACTTCGAGCGCGTTGATGAGCGCTGCCGCGGAGATGATCGCGGTGCCGTGCTGATCGTCGTGAAAGACGGGGATGTTCATCTCCGCCTTGAGCCGCTCTTCGATCTCGAAGCACTCCGGCGCGGCGATGTCCTCGAGGTTGATGCCGCCGAACGTCGGCTCGAGGAGCTTCACGCAGCGGATGAACTCCTCGGTGTCCTTGGTGTCCACCTCGATGTCGAAGACGTCGATGTCGGCGAATCTCTTGAAGAGAACGCCCTTGCCTTCCATCACCGGCTTGCCGGCCAGCGCGCCGATGTCGCCGAGCCCGAGGACGGCGGTGCCGTTGCTGATCACCGCGACGAGATTGCCTTTGCTCGTGTACTTGTAGGCGCTCGCGGGATCCGCGGCGATCTCGAGGCACGGCACGGCGACGCCGGGCGTGTACGCGAGCGAGAGGTCGCGCTGCGTGGCCGTCGGCTTCGTCGGCACGACTTCGATTTTTCCGGGGCGTCCGTTCGAGTGATAGTCGAGCGCTTCGTCCCGTTTGTTCTCGGCCATGAATTCTCCTTGCGGCGCCGGAGTCTATCGCACGCAAAAACAAAAACGGCGGGCCGAAGCCCGCCGTTCATCGAATGCAGTTGTGTGTGTCAGCTCGCGCGGCGCTTGCGTGCGTCGGCGCGCGGCGCGTCGATGCTCGCATCGACCGCGGCGGCCACCGGACGGTGCTTCGCGTTCCACTTGTCCCACGCCACGGCGACGGCCGGGACGATGAGCAGCGTGGAGTACGTACCGCTGATGACGCCGATGGTGAGGATCCACGAGAAGCTGCGGATCACTTCGCCGCCGAAGATGAGCATCGCCAGGAGCACGAGGAACACCGTACCGCTGGTAAGGATCGTGCGCGACAGCGTCTGGTTCATGCCGAGGTTGAGGTTGTCGGCCAGCGACATCGGACGCTTGCTCTTCTTCTTGTTCTCGCGCACGCGGTCGTACGTGACGACCGTGTCGTTGATCGAGTAACCGACGATGGTGAGCAGCGCGGCCACGACGTTCAGCGAGAACTCGAGGTTGATGAACAGCAGGAAGGCCATCGCGATCAGCACGTCGTGGACGATGCAGATCATCGCGGAGAGGCCGAAGATGAAGTCGAAGCGCAGCCAGATGTAGATGCCCATCGCCAGCGACGAGAGGACGATCGCCCAGAAGGCTTTCTGCTGGAGCTGGCCGCCGACCTGCGGTCCGACGGTCTCCTGATTGAGGACGTTGAACTTGCCGAGGAAGGTTTTCTCGTTGAGGACCTTGGCGGCGTTCGTCGTCACACCCTGCACGCCCGTGGCCTGCGAGATGTTCGTGAAGATGCCTAGCTCGGAGCGCTTGTCGATGATCTTCTTCGCGAGGTCGTTGTAGTACTGCAGCGCAGCCGGGCTGGTGCCGCGGTTGTCCGGGTCGGCCTGCTGGAGAAGTCCGGAGAGACGATCGGTGCCGTGGAAGTTGAGGTCGTGCTTGGACGCCGCTTCCGGATTCATCTTCGCGTGCAGCGACTGGACGACGGCGCCGGCGTAGTCGCCTTCACCTTTCTGCTGCGGCAGGCGGATGAGGAGCGCGTTGTCCGCCGGCTTGCCGTACTGCTGGATGGTCGCGGCCGGGAGATCGTCGCGAACGTCGCCGATCGGCGGCTCGCCAGTGAACTTGAGGATGATGTTCGCGCCGCCGGCGAAGTCGACGCCGAGGTTGATGCCGCGGGTGAGGAACACGCCGAGCCCCGCCAGGATGATGATCGTCGAGATGACGACCGCGTGCCAGCGGTACTTGATGAAGTCGTAATTCGGATTGTCGAAAATTCGCATTGGGTGATTTCCTCGCCGCTTAGATGCTGAGTTCGCGCGGACGCTCGGTCGGCTTGTAGACGATGTCGAAGATCATCCGCGACACGAAGAACGCGGTGAAGACCGAGGCGCCGAGACCGATGAGCAGCGTGACCGCGAAGCCCTTGATCGGACCGGTGCCGAACTGGAACAGGAACAGCGCAGAGATGATCGTCGTCAGGTGCGTGTCGATGATCGTCGCGAACGCGCGCGAGAAGCCCTGCTCGATCGACGCGCGAACCGTCTTGCCTTCCCTCAGCTCTTCACGGATACGCTCGAACACGAGAACGTTCGAGTCGACGGCCATGCCCAGCGTCAGGATGATGCCGGCGATGCCGGGCAGCGTCAGGGTGGCCTTGAAGTAGGCCATCATCCCGAGAAGGATGATCAGGTTGAGCAGGAGCGCGAGAACCGCGTTCACGCCCGCACCCTTGTAGTAGAGCAGGATCGCGAGGACGAGAAGGACGAAGCCGACCACCGAGGCCGTGACGCCCTGACGGATCGAGTCGCGTCCGAGCGACGGGCCGACGGTGCGCTCTTCGAGCGTCGTCAGCGAGGCGGGAAGCGATCCGCTGCGCAGCA
The DNA here is from genome assembly GCA_036383875.1 of Thermoanaerobaculia bacterium. GTDB lineage: Bacteria > Acidobacteriota > Thermoanaerobaculia > Gp7-AA8 > Gp7-AA8 > QHVT01. The sequence continues at coordinate 2,473 of DASVNL010000072.1, read as the reverse complement.
CCAGCGCGAGATCGCTCGCCTGCTGCTGCGTGAAGCTGCCTTCGATCACGCCCTGGTCGTTGATCTCGCTGTTGATGTTCGGAGCCGAGACGACCTTGTTGTCGAGCACGATCGCCAGACGGCGATTGATGTTGTTGCGGGTGAGGTTGCCGAACTTCGGCGCGCCTTCCGGCGTGAGCGAGAAGCCGATGACCGGCTCGTTCACGCGGCCCTTCTGCACGCGCGCGTTCTTCAGATCGCGCCCGCTGACCGGGACTTCCTTGCGGACGGCGTAGTACTCGGTGCCGACGGTGCGTCCGAGCTCGTCCTCACGGTTGCCCGGGAGGATGTCGACCTCGGTGCGCATGTTCGCGGGAAGCGCCTCGTAGACCGCCTGCGGCGTCTGCGCGGGGCTACCCTCGACGATGCGGAACTGCAGCTGCGCCGTGGTCTTGATGATGTCTTTGACGCGGGCCGGATCGTCCACGCCCGGGAGCTGGATGACGATGCGATCCTCTCCCTCGGGGACGATGAGCGGCTCGGTGACGCCGAGGGCGTTGACGCGGCGGTCGATCGCTTCCTTGGCCTGCTCCACCGTGTCGCGCTGCAGGTCCTTCGCGGCCTGCGGCTTCAGCGTGAAACGCAGCTCGTTGCCGACGCGCGTCAGCTCGAAGGACGGCAGGAAGTCCGCCGCGATCTTCTCGTACGGCGCGGTGGTCACACCCGCGGGCAGCGTCGCCATGAAGGCCGTGTCGCTGATGCGGCGCGTGGTCGGGACCGGGATGTTCTGCGCCTGCGCCTGACTCTTCAGCGCGTTCGACGCCTGGTCCGTTTCGAGGCGCGTCGCCTCATTCACGTTGACGCGCATGACCAGGTGAATGCCGCCCTTCAGATCGAGGCCGCGACGGATCGGCTGAGGATTGTTCTTCGTCGGGATGATGGCGACCGTGAACACCACCAGCACCGCGAGAATCAACACGATTTTCCACAGGATGTTTCTATTCAAGGTTTCCTCCGGACCACTTCACGCTCTACGATTCGGACTCACCGGTCACGACGCCGGTGACCGCGGAGCGCGCCACCTTTACCTTCACGTTTTCGGCGATTTTCAGGTAGACGGCGTCCGGCTCAACACCCTGGATCGTCCCGTAAATCCCACCTGACGTCACGACCCGGTCGCCCTTCTTCAGCGCAGCCATCATTTCCTGCTGCTTCTTGCGCTGCTTGTTCGCCGGGCCGATGACCAGAAAGTAAAAAACGAGGCCGATCGCCACGATCGGCAGAAAATTGACGATCGCCGCAGTGGCGCCGCCGCTACTTTGGAGCAGAGCTATCCCATTCATCATGATTCACTCGAAGACCGCGACAGGAATTCTTCGCGGAAGGGGTTGAACAAGTTGGACGCGATAGACTGCCGGATCGCCTTCATCAAGTCAAGGTAGAACGAGATGTTGTGGATGGTGTTGTACACCGACGCAGCGATCTCATCGTTGACGAACAAGTGCCGCAAATACGCCCGCGAAACGGTCGTGCACGTGACGCAGGAGCACTTCGGATCGAGCGGACCTTCATCCGCCGCGTACTTCGCATTCTTGATGTGAATCTTGCCGAAGCTCGTGAAGAGCGAGCCGTTGCGCGCGTTGCGCGTCGGCATCACGCAGTCGAACATGTCGATGCCCGCGGCCACGCCGTTCACGAGATCTTCCGGCGTCCCGACACCCATCAGGTAGCGCGGACGATCGACGGGAAGCAACGGCGCCGTGTAGTTCACGACGTCGAACATCTCTTCCTTCGGCTCGCCAACGGACACGCCGCCAATCGCGACGCCGTCAAAGTCCATCGCCGCGATCTCTTCGACGCTGCGTTTGCGCAAGTCGAGATGAATCCCACCCTGCACGATGCCGAACAACGCGGAGGTCGTCCGGCTCGCGAGCGAACGCTTCGCCCATCGGTGCGTGAGGAGCATCGACTTCTCGACTTCAGCGTGTGAGATGCCGTACGCCGGGCACTCGTCGAACGCCATCGCGATGTCGACGCCCATGCGCGTCTGAATCTGAACGGATCCCTCGGGCGTCAGAAAGTACGGCGACCCGTCGATGTGGCTTCGAAACTCGACGCCCTCCTCACGGATCTTGCGAATCGACGCGAGCGAGAACAGCTGAAATCCGCCGGAGTCAGTGAGCACCGCGCGATCCCAGCCCATGAACTTGTGCACCCCGCCGAGCTTCTCGACGAGGTCGACGCCGGGCCGCAGCATGAGGTGATACGTGTTGTTGAGGATGATCTCCGGCGCGAGCCGCTGGAGCTGATCGGTGGTGAGCGACTTCACCGACGCGCGCGTCCCAACCGGCATGAACACCGGCGTCTGAATCGTCCCATGAGGCGTGACGATCTCGCCGCGGCGCGCGGGGCCATCTTGATGAAGAAGGTTGAATGTGAGGCGAGACGGCATCGTTATGCCGGTTGGCGGTTGGCGGTTGGCAGTTGGCGGGAG
>DASVNL010000071.1:0-5477 GCA_036383875.1 Thermoanaerobaculia bacterium | reverse complement strand
CGTGTTCCCGTGGCTCACTGTCGAGCAGAACATCGGCTTCGGACTCTTCAGCCTCGGCGACGCCGAAAAGCGCGAGCGCATCGCGCACTACGTGCAACTCGTCGGGCTGCGCGGCTTCGAGAAGTCGTATCCGCGCGAGCTCTCCGGCGGCATGAAGCAGCGCCTCGAAGTCGCGCGCGCGCTCGCGGTCAATCCCGACGTTCTCTATCTCGACGAGCCGTTCGGTGCGCTCGATTCGATCACGCGATTGCAGATGCGACGCGAGCTGCTGCGCATCTGGCATGCGGAGCGGAAGACGATTTTGTTCGTGACGCACGACATCGAAGAGTCGGTGCAACTTGCCGATCGCGTGGTCGTGCTGTCCGCGCGACCGGGACGCGTGCAGCGCATCGTGAACATCGACATCCCGCATCCGCGCGATCTCTCCGACCCGCGCTACATCGCACTGCGCGATGAAATCTTCGGCGAGATCGGACTGGCGCATCAAATATGAACGCGCGCGCGACAGTCGAGCGGATCGTGTTGCCGATCGCGGTCACGGCGATCCTGCTCGCGTTGTGGCACTTCGCGGTGAAGTTCACCGGCTCGACGATCTTCCCGTCGCCGCTGGCCGTGCTCAAAGGCATCCGTCAGCTTCCGCATCTCGGCAGCTACATCGCGGACTCGCTGTTCCGCGTCGGATGCGGCTACGGCCTGGCAGTCGTTCTCGGCGTGCCGTTCGGTCTCGCGCTCGGATGGTGGCCGCCGCTCGCACGCGCGGCGAATCCGCTCATCCAGATGTTGCGGCCCATCTCGCCGCTCGCATGGATGCCGCTCGCCGTGATCTGGTTCGGCGTCAGCAACATCGCGCCGATTTTTCTGATCTTCCTCGCGTCGTTCTTTCCCGTCGTGCTCGCGACGATGAACGGCGTGCGCAACGTGCCGCCGATGTATTTGCAGGCGGGACGCAATTTCGGATTGAGTACCGCGGCGCTGTTGCGCCGTGTGATTTTTCCCGCGGTGCTGCCGCGCATTCTCGTGGGGCTGCGCATCGCGTTCGGCGTCGCGTGGCTCGTGCTGGTCGCGGCGGAGATGATCGCCGTCGATTCGGGACTCGGATACATGATCATCGACGCGCGCAATGCCGGCAAACGCTACGACCTCGTCGTCGGCGGGATGCTGATCATCGGCGTGATCGGGCTGCTGCTCGATGGGATGATTCGCTTGCTGGAGCGATTGCAGTTCGTGAAGTGGGCGTTCAATGAGTGAAGCAGTTGGCGGTTGTCAGTTGTCGGTTGTCGGGAGGCCCCCGCGCGACCCACGGGGTTTAGTGAGCGGTCCCCCGATAACCGACAACCGGCAACCGACAACCCATGTCAAGAAAGGAGGTGTCACCATGTCTTCGACGCGCAAGATCGCGCTCGCGGTTCTCGCATGGGTGGCGGTCATCACGGCCGCGCATCTGGCGACGAACGTGGACTGGAAGGTGCTGCTCAATGAGCGCCTGCCGGAAAACGAGCGCAAGCTGAACGTCGCGTACATCCCGGTAACGTGACACCTCGCGTGCCCGGTGACTGACTACATCTCCGCCCATTCGACCTCCGGACATCTCTTCATCCCCCGGATGTTTCAGGGCTTCCCGGAAATCAAGGAAGCGCTGATCTCGAATGAAATGCAGGCGGCGTTCATGGTCGCACCGATGGCCATCGCCCTGCGTGCTCAGGGCGTTCCGGTGAAGATCGTTTACCTCGGACATCGCTACGGCAGTGCCGTTGTGGTTCGCAAAGACGGGCCGGTGCATTCAGTCGCCGACCTGAAGGGGAAGACTGTCGCCATTCCGAGCCGCTTCTCGGACGAGCGGCTGATTCTTTTCCGCGCCGCGACCGCGCACGGTATGCAGGCAGGCAAGGACTTCAAGCTCGTCGAGATGGCGCCGCCGGACGTTGCAGGCGCACTCGCCGCGAGCGCGATCGACGGTTTCTCGATGGGCGAGCCTTATCCGTCGCAGGCCGAGCAGGCCGGCTTCGGACGCGTGCTCTTTCATGCGAAGGAGTACTGGCCCGACTACATCTCGTGCGTGCTCGTCGTGCGTCAGGACGTGATCGACAAACGTCCCGAGGCGGTGCAGGTGCTCGTGGACGGCATCGCGCGCTCGGGGCTGTGGCTCGACAATCCGGAGAAGCGACTGCCGCGTCGCAACCACGCCGCCGATTTCGTCGGACGTTTCTACTTCCGTCAGGACCCGCGCCTCCTGAAGTGGGCGCTGACGAATCCACTCGACCGCGTGCAGTACCAGCCGCTCACGCCGCTGCGCAAGGACTTCGATCTGATCACGCGCCTCATGCGCGAGACCGGCGTGCTCGATCGCGAGATCGCGTTCGAGGAGTACGTCGACCCGCAGTTCGCCGAGGGCTCGAAGCATCAGACCGAGTGGCGGTATGAGCCCGGCGACGCGGTTTCCCACTAGTCAATGGAGCCCTCTCGCCGAACGCGCCACGTGCGACGCGGGCGTTATGCGGAGGCTCCGATGATCCTTCGACTTCGCGCAGGATGAACTTTGTTGTTGCTACGTTCGTAGCATCATGCTACAAACGCAGCATGCAAACGAATGCTGCCTTGTCCCGCCGCGAGCGGGAAATCCTCGAAGTGATTTTCGCGCTCGGTGGGGAGGCTTCGGCCGAAGAGATTCGGGAGAAGCTGAGCGACCCACCGACGTCTTCGGCCGTTCGGGCGATGCTGACCAAACTCGAAGGCAAGGGCGCCGTAAAACATCGTGAGCACGGCCTGAAGTACGTCTACTCGCCGACGGCGTCGCGGCGCACGGCCCGGAAGTCTGCGCTCCGCAAGCTGGTGGATGTGTTCTTCGACGGATCGAAAGAGCAGGTCGTGACGGCGCTGCTCAGCGACGAGAAGTGGACCGACGACGAGCTCGAAGACCTGCAGAAGCAGATCGAGGTCGCGCGCAAGGAAAGGAACAACCGATGATCACAGTCCTCGCAGTCAAGGCGACGCTGGCCCTGCTGTTCGCGTTGCTGATCGTGTTCTCGCTGCGCCACGGCCGCGCCTCCGTGCGACACCTCGTCCTCGGGGCACTCTTCGCGTTCCTGCTCCTCCTGCCCGCGGTCCAGAAGTTCGCGCCACGCTGGATGATCGTCGTCGACGAGAAATCGCCGGCCGCGTTCGTTCAGGAACGCAGCGAGTTTCGCGAAGCCGACGTCGAGCAGGTCCAGCAGGTCGAAACGAAACTTCCGATGCGCGTGAATTGGACGCGTCTCTACTTCACCGGCTCCGCGCTGATGCTTGCGTGGCTCGCGATCGGCGTGCTGCGACTCCATCGACTCGCGCGGAACGGCGAGGTGTGGCTCGAAGGAACCGCGCGTCTCAACGAGATCGCGCTCGACGCGGACATCCGGCGCTCCGCGCTTGTGGTGCTCTCGAACGAAGTCTCATCGCCGATGACCTTCGGCTTCCGGCGCTCGACCGTCGTGCTGCCGTTCGCGGCGCGTCGCTGGTCGGACAATGCGCTCACGCTCGCGTTGCGCCACGAGCTCGAGCACGTGCGACGCGAAGACTGGATGCTGCAGATGATCGCGCGCGCCGCGGTCGCGTTGTACTGGTTGCATCCGCTGGCGTGGATCGCGTGGCGCCGCTTCTGCCTCGAGGCGGAGCGCGCGTGCGACGACGCGGTCGTCGATTCGTGCGAAGCGCCGGATCTGTACGCGGGCCAGCTCGTCGCACTCGCACGCGACATGCGACGCATGATCGCGATCCCGGCGCTAGGCATGGCGTCGCGCAGCCGGCTCGCGTTGCGCGTCTCGGCGATTCTCGATCCGACGCAGCCACGCGGACGCCATTCACGCGCAGCGGCGAGTGCGACGCTCGTCGTTGCGTTCGCGTTGCTCGTGTCGATCGCGCCGGTGCAGGTTGTTGCAGCGGCCGCGGCCGAGCTGATCGCGCCGATCACGGATCGCAGCAGCCGGGCCGGAATGGTCGCGGAACATTTGATCGAGACCGCGTCGAAGGGCGACCTCGTTGGCGTGAAGGAACTGCTCGAGTCCGGCGTCGATGTGAACACCGCGCTTCGTGGCGACGGCACCGCGCTCATCGCCGCGGCACGTGGCGGTCACCTGGACTTGATCACGTATCTCCTCGAAGTAGGGGCCGATGTGAACCTTTCGGTGGAGGGCGACGGTAATCCGATCATCGCAGCGGCGGAGTCCGGACAGGTCGACGCCGTGAAGATGTTGCTCGAGGCGGGTGCCTCGATCGACGAAGTCGTGCCGGGTGACGAGAACGCGCTCATCACGGCGGCGGCGAGCGGGCGCACAGACGTCGTGCGGTTGCTCATCGACGAGGGAGCGGATGTGAATCTGGAGACGTTCGCGGACGGTCGCGAATATCGCACCGCGTTGCGCATGGCGCGTCGCGGCGGACACACAGACATCGAACAGATGCTCCTACGCGCAGGCGCGAGAAGGTAAGGACAACGACATGATTGCATTGCTTCTTGCGGCGACGATTGCGGTCGCGCCGCCAACGGTCGAAGTGCGCAAAGCGACGTCGCCGATTCACATCGACGCGACGCTCGACGAGCCGGCGTGGGCCGAGGCGACGGCGGTGCCGATCGCGCACGAGTGGTTCCCTACGGACAATGTTGCGGCCGCGGTCGAGACCGAAGTGTTCGTGACGTACGACGAGCGAAACTTGTATGTCGCGTTTCGCGCGCACGATCCGAAACCGCAGCTCATTCGCGCGCGGCATCACGAGCGCGATTCCGGTTCGGAAGACGACACGGTCGGATTTCTAATCGATCCGTACAACGACGATCGCCTGGCCTATCAGTTCCGCATCAATCCCCTCGGCGTGCAGCTCGACGCGATCAACTCCGACGTCGAAGCGAGCGAGGACTTCGCGTGGGACGCGATCTGGGATGCGGCGGCGCGACTCACGCCCGACGGCTACATCGTCGAGGTCGCGGTGCCGCTGCAGCAGTTGCGCATCCCGTCGCGATCCGGACCGCAGACGTGGGGCTTCATGGCCATGCGCGACTATCCGCGCGACGTGCGGCATCGCATGCGTTCCGTGAAGACCGATCAGAATCGCGACTGCCTCGTCTGTCAGTTCGCGGACATGCATGGCTTCGAGACCGGATCGGGCGGACGCAATCTCGAAGTCACGCCGACCATCACCGGCACGAACGACGACGCGTTCGACGCGGGCGTCTCCGCGCGTTGGGCCGTCACGCCTGGGACATCGTTGCAGGCGACGATCAATCCCGACGTCTCGCAAGTCGAAGCGGACGCCGCGCAGCTCGATGTCAATACGCGCTTCGCGCTGTTCTTTCCCGAGAAGCGGCCGTTCTTCGTCGAAGGTGCGGACTACTTCGAGACGCGCCTGCCGCTCGTCTTCACGCGCACGATCGCCGATCCCGCGGGCGGCTTGAAAGTCACGGGCAAGAGCGGGCCGCATCTGTACGGCGCGCTTCTCGCGCGCGACGA
>DASVNL010000070.1:0-4684 GCA_036383875.1 Thermoanaerobaculia bacterium | reverse complement strand
AACGTTCACGACTTCGACGGACGGATCGATCGTGCGCAAATAGTTGCCGAAGTGCACGGCGTACTCCGCGGAGCCCGACGCGGTCGGCAGAAACGCGACCGTGCGGCGTTCGGGGAGCATGCGCGAAAGCCACAGCTCATCGAGCTCGCGCGTCTCGCCGAACGAAAACTCTCCGCCGCCGATGAGCATGAGCGTGCTGATGGGAGTGGCGAGGCGCAGCGAGAGCTTCATGGCGCGCATCCTACAATGCAGCGCCATGAGCGTCGCGATCGTCACCGGCGGCACCTCCGGCCTCGGCGCCGCCATCGCCGAGTTGCTGCGCGCTTCGATGCACGTCGTGACCGTCTCGCGTCGCGACGAAGCCGACGTCTCGGGCGACGCCGCACACGCCGACACCGTCCGTCGCGCGATCGCGCATGCGGAGTCGCTGGGACCGATCACGCTGCTCGTGAACTGCGCAGGCACCGGCATCTACGGCCCCGCGGGCAGCTACGACGAATCGTCGGTGCGACAACTCCTCGACGCGAACCTCGTCGCGATGATCCTCTTCAGCGACGCGCTCTTCCCGCGCTTCAAGTCCGACGGTGGGACGATCGTGAACGTCCTCTCGACCGCGGCGCTCGTCGCGAAATCGAACGAGAGCGTCTACTGCGCTGCGAAGTGGGGCGCGCGCGGCTACACCGAAGTGCTGAAGGGGGAGTCGAAGGGCTCAAAGGCGCGCGTCATCTCGATCGCGCCGGGCGGCATGGACACGCCGTTCTGGAGCGAGAAGCGCGAAGGCTTCATGGACGCGCGCGAAGTCGCGAAGGTGGTCGTCGACGCGATCGCGAGTCGCGTGAACGTCAATCACGTGACGATTGAGCGATGAACATCGGCTGCATCCACGCGCAGCGTCCGTTCGAATCGACGACCTTCGCACGCACGTAGCCTTCGTCGCCGCGCACTGCGTACGTCGCGGTCGCGCCGACGCTCTCCTGCAGCACACGGCCACCCTTGCCGATGAACTGCACGCGATAGTGCGCGCCGTTCTTCTCCTTCACCTTCACCTCGACCGACTTCGCAGTCGCGACGTAGTCCACGAGCTCCACGCCTGTCGATGCGTAGAAGTCGCCGCGTTGGATCGCATCGAGGATCGCATCGCGTTCGCGCTTCTCCGCGCGGACCACGATCCACGCTTTGCCCGGCGGCGCGATGTCCGTGTCCCACGGACGCTTGAGGTGATGCGAGTCGTCGACGCCGATGCCCCAGATCCGTTTGCCCGATGTCAGCACTTCATCCCACATCGACTCGACGGAGGGCGGTCCCTGCATGTTGACGTACGGATGGCCGCTCGCAATCTCGAGCAGCGCCGCGCCTTCGATTTTCTTCAACTCCTCCGCGCCGAACGCCCAGCCGAAGTTCGGATGATTGATCGCCGCGATGCCGCCTGCTTTGCGAATCGCATTCACGTTGTTCTGCAACACGTCGACGGGTGTTTCGCCGTGCTGCGGCGGCACGACTTCCTTGATGCCGATGGCGATGAGATGCAACGGTTTCTTCGGCAGACGATCCGTCACTTCCTCGCCGTCGATCAGCACCATGCCTTCATTCGCATCGACTTTGGTGATCTTGTCGTGATCGCTGAGGACGAGGAAATCGTAGCCGTGCGATGCGTACCACTTCACGACGTCGGCGGGGTCGGAGTCGCCGTCGCTCATCGCCGTGTGCGTGTGCGTATTGCCTTTGAGCCACAGAACGGACGCAAGTAGGGCCACAATGATGCGCATCGATCCAAATCGTAAAGCAGGAGGGACCATGCGTCTGAAACTCGTTGCCCTCACACTCGTCCTCTGCGCGCTCGCCGGCGCGCAGGAGGCGCCCAAGCCCGCATCCGACCCGAGCACGCAACCAACGCCCGAGATGTTCTGGCGAGCGCTCGAAACCGGCAACAAGGAGTTCGTCGGCGGAAAGCTCTCCTACCCGAATCTCAAAGCCGAGCGGGACATGTTCAAGGAGACCCAGTACCCGCCGATGACGATCCTGTCGTGCTCCGACAGTCGCGTGCCGGTGGAGCTCGTGTTCAATCAGTCCATCGGCTCGCTGTTCGTCGTCCGCGCTGCAGGCAACATCGCCGACACGTTCGGCCTCGCATCGATCGAGTTCGCGATCTCAAAAGGCTGGACGATGTTGCTGGTCGTCCTCGCGCACGAAGACTGCGGCGCAATCGAAGCGTCGATGGGCATCGGCGATCCCGGCAGCCCGCATCTCCTTGCGCTCGCCAATCGCATCCGCGGCTCGTTCTACGGAATCGATTGGGATCCCAAGGACAAGGAGATGATGAAGAAAGCGACGATCGCGAACGCGCGCTACTCCGCCGCGTATCTGCTCGCGCAAAGTCCGATGATCCGCCAGGCCGTCGCCGACGGCCGCGTGAAGATCGTCGTCGCGTATTACTCGATGGACGGCAAAGTCACGCGCGTGGACTAGCGTGCGGCGGGCTCTCAGCCCGCCGAAAAACAAGAACGGCGGGCTGAGAGCCCGCCGCTCCACTCATTACGCTTTCGACGCGCGCCAGACTTCTTCGAGCTTCGCGCCCATGTCGCTCGGTGCTTTGACGACGTGGATGCCGGCCGCCTCGAGCGCGGCCATCTTCTCCGACGCCGTGCCTTTGCCGCCGCTGATGATCGCGCCGGCGTGACCCATGCGGCGTCCCGGAGGTGCGGTCTGGCCGGCGATGAACGCGACCACCGGCTTGGTGATGTTCGCCTTCACGTACGCCGCCGCCTCTTCCTCCGCGCTGCCGCCGATCTCGCCGATCATGATGATCGCCTCGGTGGCCGGATCGGCCTGGAAGGCCGCCAGACAGTCGATGAAGTTCGTGCCCGGCAGCGGATCGCCGCCGATGCCCACCGCCGTCGACTGGCCGATGTTGCGCGTCTGCCCGACCGCCTCGTACGTCAGCGTTCCCGAGCGCGACACGATGCCGATCGGTCCCGGCTTGTGGATGTGTCCCGGCATGATGCCGATCTTCGCCTGGCCCGGCGTGATGATGCCGGGGCAGTTCGGTCCGATCAGCCGCGACGGCGCCTGGCCTTCGGCCACGCGTCGCGCGTTGTTCTTCTTCAGAAAATCGTGCGCCTTGATCATGTCGTTCACCGGAATGCCCTCGGTGATGCACACGATCAGCTCGATCCCCGCGTCCGCGGATTCCATCACCGCGTCGGCCGCGAACGGCGGCGGCACGAAGATCAGCGAGCAGTTCGCGCCCGCTTTGTCGCGCGCCTCGGCGACGGTGTTGAAGACCGGAAAGCCTTCGTGCGTCGTGCCGCCCTTGCCCGGCGTCACACCGCCGACGACCTGCGTTCCGTAGTCACGGCAGCCGATCGCGTGAAACGTGCCCTCGCGGCCGGTGATGCCCTGAACGATGACCTTGGTGTTCTTGTCTGCCCAGATTGCCATTACGCCTGTCCCTTTGCCGCCGCGACCACCTTCGTCGCCGCGTCCCACATGCCGTCTGCGGTGATGAGCGGCAGGCCCGAATCCTTGAGGATCTGCTTGCCCAGCTCGACGTTCGTGCCTTCGAGGCGAACGACCACCGGCACCGGCAATCCGACTTCGCGCGACGCACTGACCACGCCCTCGGCGATGCGATCGCCGCGCATGATCCCGCCGAAAATGTTGATCAAAATTGCTTTCACATTCTTATCACTCAAAATGATACGAAAAGCGTTCTTGACCTGCTCGGCGCTCGCGCCGCCGCCGACGTCGAGGAAGTTCGCCGGCTCACCGCCCGCGAGCTTCACAATGTCCATCGTGGCCATCGCCAGTCCCGCGCCGTTGACCATGCAGCCGACGCTGCCATCGAGCTTGATGTAGTTGAGGCCGAACTTCGACGACTCGACTTCGAGCGGGTCTTCCTCGTGGAAGTCGCGCATCTCGACGATGTCCTTGTGGCGGAACAGCGCGTTGTCGTCGAAGTTCATCTTGCAGTCGAGCGCGAGGACGTCGCCTTCCTTCGTGACGAGCAGCGGGTTGATCTCCGCCAGCGCCGCGTCGGTCTCGACGTATGCGCGCATCAGCTTCTGCATGAAGTCGACGCACTTCTTGAACGAGTCGCCGCTGAGTCCCAGCGCGTACGCGACCTGGCGTGCCTGGAAGGGCTGGACGCCGAGGACGGTGTCGACGGGGATGCGGTGGATTGCGGTGGGGTCGTGCTCGGCGACTTCCTCGATGTCCATGCCGCCCTGCTGCGACGCCATGATGATGTTCATCCCGGACGCGCGATCGAGCGTGATGGCGAGATAGAACTCTTTGTCGAGATTGAGCGCTTCCTCGATGAGCACCTTGCGCACGAGACGGCCTTCGGGGCCGGTCTGGTGCGTGATCAGCGTCATGCCGAGCATGTTCTTCGTCAGCTCGGCCGCTTCGTCCGCGGTCTTGGCGAGCTTGACGCCGCCGCCTTTGCCGCGGCCGCCGGCGTGGATCTGCGCTTTGACGACGACGCGTCCGCCCAGCTCCTTCGCCGCCTGGCGCGCCTCATCGGGGGTGTCGACGACGATGCCGCGCGGCGTCGGAACGCCATAACGCCGCAGAATTTCTTTAGCCTGATACTCGTGGACTTTCATAGCGGCGCGGTTTTTATCACATCAAGTGGAGCGGCGGGCTCTCAGCCCGCCGTCCGGCCGCATGAGTTCGGCGGGCTGAG
>DASVNL010000069.1:0-5742 GCA_036383875.1 Thermoanaerobaculia bacterium | reverse complement strand
GTCGACGATGCGGCGATCGAAAGGGACGCGGTTGGGGGGTGGTTGGTGGTGAGGGTTTGCCATTCCGCGGCGGTGAGGGACCAGCGGATCGTGAACGGCTCGGGGAGCGTTGGGACGACGGGGGTGGTGCGGAGGACGGTGCCGGATTCGTCGACGATCGCGAGGCGGGCGCCGGTGGCGACGGTGGACTCGTCGAGTTGTTCAGACGCGTGGAGCGTGACGTCGACGCGTTCGAGGACGCCGTTGGAGTCGTTGACCGGGTTGATGGCGATGCGGTCGATGGCGACGCCGGAGAGGGCGCGGTCGTCGGCGCCGTAGGGATCGTTCGGGAGGTTGCGCGCGACGATTTCACCGTTGACGTTCAACACGGCCTGGAGTGCGCCCGCAGCGGCTTCGTCGAAGATCGGGTAGAGCGCGCCGTCCGTCGTCAATGTGATCAACGGGTCGTCGTAGGCGGCGTCGCCGTGGATGATCTGGCGAAGCGGATCACCCGTGGAACCTGCGGGATAGACGGCGAGGAGACGATCGCTGACGAGGTCCCAGGCGAACGTCGTGTCCGCGGGGAAACCGTCCGTGGAGAGGACCGTCGCGCGATTTTCGAGTTGCCAGTCGTCTTCGTCCGGACTCGCAACGGTCGTGTACTCCGCGCGACGTCCGACGACGCGGTTCGTGCCGCTATAGATGTACGTGATGCGGCGGAACGGCGGGACACTCCCCTTCTCCGTCGCGTGAATGAGGCGGCCCTTCGCGTCGTACTGATAGACGAAGCGGCCGTCGTCGATGCGATCGGCGCCGGTGTACGCGAACGAGCGCACATCGGAGCCGCGCGTGATGCTGGCGATCTTGTGGCCGATCTCTTCCTGAAACGTCGTGCTCGACGACTGACTCGGATTCGATGCGGACGTTCGATCCTGCTGCGTTCGGAAGTCCGCCGCGTTGAGCGACTCGAACGCGCGGCCTGCGACCGGCTGCGTCGGATCCACATTCGTGCGCGATGCGAACACGGACGCTTGCAGACGACTGCGCCCGTCGTATGAGAAGCGCGTGGCCATCTCGTCGGACGCGAGGCCGAGTTGCCGCGCGACGGAGATTTGCAATCCGTCGTGATCGACCGCGCTTCCCGCGATGATCGTGTTGCCCACGGCAACGTGGACACGCTCAAGCAGCGACGTCTCTTCGTTGTATCCGTAGATGCGCGCGATCGACGCGTTCGGCGTGAAGACCGTGCGGACATCAGGACGACCCGCGGCGCGATGTGTCGCGGTCATCAGCGGAATCGTGGCGCTGCCATCGGCGCGGCTGATGCTCTTGACGTTGCCAAGCTCGTCGAACGACTGCTCGATCCACTTCATCCACGCCGCGGACGGCGTGGTGTTCGGAGGCAGCGGCATCGTGTAACGCTCGCGCTCTCCATGCGTGTTGTAGTCGTGCTCCTGCTCGAACTCGTCGAGGATCTGGCCGTCGGCGCGATATCGCGTCTGGCGCGTGCGACGCGGGCGACCCTCGTAGTCGAAGTTCAACCACTCGACGCGCGTGCCTGGTGTGCGCCATGAGACCAGGCGACCGGCGCCGTCGTAGTCGAGGAACTCGGTGTCGTCGCTGCTTTCGATCTGGCGCAGTTGTCCGGTGAATTGATCGTAGTGATAGATGAGCAGGCGGCCCGCGCGATCCTCGTAGCGGCTGAGACGTGAGCCGTCCCATTCGAAGAGCTCGTGGGTGTTGTCGGCGTACCAGCGCGACAGCGGACGGCCGAGGTGGTCGGTGCGCGTTTCGGTGGTCTCGGAGGTCGGATCGCTGTACTGCTTCTGTGCGCCGTTCGTTTCGTACGTGTAGCGATTCGTCGCGCCGCCGGGCAGAGTCTCCTGCTTGACCGCGCCGCGTGCGTCGACTTCCCACTGCGTCGATTCGCGACCAGGCTCGTTTGCCTTGATGACGTTGCCGAATTTATCGAACTCGCGGCCCCACTTGAGCGAGCCCAGCTCCTGCGATGTGACGTTGCCCGCGCCGTCGTGATCGAACCGGCTCGAGTACGACGGGTTGTTACCTTCCTTCCAACGCGCGGATGCGGTCACCGTCTGATCGGGTGTGATCTCCGATGAGAGAAGCGTGCGGCTCAGCGATGACGCGCTACCCGCACCTGTCGCGGACTTACGCAAACGTCCCGCGATGTCGAACTCCGACGACGTCGCGCGGCCATCCGTGGCGGTGCGCGTCGTCCGACCTCCGCCGTCCCAGGCGAAGTCGGTGGTCCGATACGTCGTCCCCTCCGTGAGGGTCGACGTCGACTCCACCCTCCCCTCGGCCGTGTAGTCGTACTTCGTCTCGGCAAACAGAATCCCTGCTTCCGTGCGCCGGACGACACGTTTCGGTTGGCCGAGGTCGTTGTATTCGATGTCAGTCGTCGTGCCGTCGGAGGAACCGGTCTGAATCGCGCGGCCGTGAACGTCGAACGCCGTTGCCGACGCTGTTTGCGTGTCGCTCGTGAAGACCTGATTGCCGGCCTTGTCGTAAGCGTATTCAGCGACGATCGGCGTCTGCGCGCCGGTGAACGTGTTGCTGGACTTCGCTCGTCCGAGCTTGTCGAGCGTGACCGTCGTGAAGCTGCCGCCGGGAGGACGGGTGATGATCTGACGCAGGTCGAGGTTGTACTCGGTCAGTGTGACCATCGAGCCGACGGTGGCGATGTTGTCCGTCTCGACGCGCGTGCGGCGGCCGATGGCGTCGTAGTCGTAGATCGTCTTGACCCACTCGTCGCCTTTCCACTCTTCGACGCGCTTCACGCGGCCGCTGGCGTCGTACGCCATGCGACTCTCGAACTCGGTCCTGCCGGCGACGTTCGTCGTCGTGACGTGAATCGGACGATCCCACGCGTCGACTTCCGTCGTCGTGGTGAGGAAGCGCGGCGACTTCTCCTTCGAAATGCGCTCGCTCGGATATTCGTACGTCGTCTCGAGCTTGTTGAGCACACTGCCTTCGGTGATGAGGCGCGTGAGTCCGCGCTTGTGCAGCGCGGCGTCGTCATCGGCGAAGTATTGGATCTCCGCTTTCGAGCCCGCGCTGTGCGAGTCGGTTCCGCCGCTCGAAGTGATCTCCTTCGTGCGGCCCTGATCGTCGACGACCGACTTCTCGGTGATGCTGTTGTTCGTCGACGCCGGCTCGCGATTCGCGCGATGCGCCTGCATCGACGCAATTTGGCTGTCGCCGATCTGGATGCCGCTGAGGAATGCGCTGCCGCTTTGATAGCGGAACTTTTGCGTGAGCGATCCGGGCACCGGCGCAACCGTTGTTCCACCGCCGGCGGGTGCAGGCGGCGCAGTCGTGATCGAGTCGACGAGGAGGCCGTTGCCAGGTGCGGGGATGTGCGCGACGGTCGTCGAGCCGACGCCGTCCTGCGACGTGCTCTTGAGCGTCCCCTTCTCGAAGCCGAACGTCACGACGCGATCCGCTTCGACGCTCGTCCCACCACTCGGAAGGATGTGCGGCGGAAGCTGTCCGAATGGCGCGCCGCTCCAGATCTCGACGCCGACTTCGCGCAGTTCGGACACGTGGACGCGATCGGCGAGCGGATTCGCGGCGTTGCTCGCAGTCAGGGTGTAGCGGCGTTCCTGGCCGAGGATGTCGTGCGTGGTGACGCTGGACGGGATGCTCGTGGAAGTCGGCAGCGCGGGATACGCAAGCGTCGCGACTTCGCCCGTGGCCCACGTCTGTTTGGTGACGCGATCGTTTTCGTACTCGAACTTGATGCGCGGCGCGCCGTTCGCGACGATCGCGTGCGGATCTTTGATCGTCTCCAGATTCGTTCCGAGCTCCAGCGTCTCGGAGAACACGCTTCCGCCCGTTGCAAGGTAGCCGTACTCGATGCGTGGACGCGTGTCGCTGTCGGTGTTCGCGACTTCGGGCAGATCGACAGACGCCAGACGGCCGTCGTTGTAGTTGTAGTTGATCTTGCGTGACGCGGTGCGCCAATCCTCGATCTCGCGAACGAGACCGCGCGTTGTGTCCCAGCGTACGGTGGTGCGGCGGCCAACGGGGTCGGTGATCGAGGCGAGGCGGCCGTCGGAGCCGTAGCCGTAGTGGATGCAGTTGCCTTTGCCGGCTTCTTTTTCAGTGAACTCGTCCGACTCGCGCACGAGACGCCCGAGGCCGTCGAAGAGCGTGAGACGCAACTGCTGATCGGTCATCGACCAGCCGGCGTCGTTCTTCACGAGTTGCAGGAACAGACCTTCGGGTGCGATGTACGACGTGCGGTCGTTCGGATGCTTGACGAACTCCCAGATCTCGCCGCTGCCATCGCGGAACTCGACGTTGCCGCTGGGCAGCTCGCGCAGGCGGCGGAAGATCGATGAGTCCCAACCCGCGCCCATCGCGGAGAGGCCGATGCTGCGCGAGCGATATGTGCGATCGACGGTGACGTTCCAGCCAGCGCGTCCGCCGAAATCGAAGTCGGTTGCGCCGGTCGAGAGCTCGCCGCTGTGGAGATACGCCGTCTCCATGAGCATCCCGCCTGCGACGGCCGGCGCTTGCGCCGCGCTGCGAAGCGACGGCGGACGCACGGTGTCGGCGGGGATGGTCGGGAGGAGCAGTTCGAGACGCTTGGCCTGGCCGAGGTAGGCGTAGTCCGTCGTCGCGAGCGCGCTGACGTCGGGGCGGATGCGGAACCAGCGGCCGAGGGAGAAGATCTCGTTGGTGATGTCGGGATGCGCGTCGCAGACGAAGCAGCCGGCGGCGGCGCGATCGACGTTGGCGACCCACGCGTACGCGGTCGCGGCGCGCGGATCGGCGATCGCGATCACCGGGTCGCTGACCCAGCGGTTGTAGCCGGTCTGGAAGCGCAGCTTGGGATGCGTCGCCGGAACGACGCGGCGCATCGCGAGATTCTGCAAGTGCGCGCGAGGCCAGCCGACCGGTGTGGCTTCGGTCTTCGCGCCGGGCACGCGTTCGCTGTCGATGTCGAGCGTGAACGTGCCGTTCGGGAGCGCGGCGTCGATGCCGCCGGGGAGATCGACTTCGACGCGGAATGCGGCGAGCGGATCTTTCGATGCGATGCCGGCGGGGACGACGCCATACATGCGCGTGACGCGATTGACGTCGGTGACGCGCAGTTGCGGATCGAGAGCGGCGACGACGCTGACCGCGCGCTCGAGCAGTTTGCCGGCGAAGACGAATCCGTTCGGATGCACGACCGGCGCGAGCGTGCCGTTGACGAGCGATTCCGCCGAACGCCAGACGATGCGCGGATCGGGTGTGGCGATGCCGGCGCTCAGCGTCGACTTCGCGGTTGGGAACAGGTCGGTGTCGGGAGTGCCCCAGCGTTCGTCGAGACGCGAGAGATCGACGAGCAGCACATGCCCTTCGCCGTCGACGACCGTCGCGAGATTCGAGTCGGGCATCGGACGAACCGCGTACGCGCCCGTCGGAATCCAGATCACGTCGACGAGATGTCCGTCGTGCAGCGGTGCATACGATTGCAGCGCTGCCGACACGCCGGCTTTGTTCGGAGGCGTACCGCCGACTTCGACGACGAGCAGGCCGTACTCGTTCGCGGGGATGAGCACGTAGTCGCGAGCGACCGGCGTGCCTTGGAGCGAGCCGCGCTCGCCTTTCGTGTTGCTGTTCGCGTCGAGCGTCCAGCGATACGGCGCGACGGCGTTGAAGCGTCCGAACGGTTGACGTCCGGCGTTCGCAGCGAACAGCGCGCTGAGTTGGACGAGTCGCGGGTTCTTCGTGAGGAGCAGACCGCGC
>DASVNL010000068.1:0-2829 GCA_036383875.1 Thermoanaerobaculia bacterium | reverse complement strand
TCCGCGTCCGCGGCGGCGTCGGTGCTCGCGAGCTCGATGCGTTTCGGGAACGAGCCGTCGGTGCGGCGTCCGATCTTCAGCAGCGCGAAGTCGGCCTTGCGCGGATCGCCTTCGATGTACAGCACGCTCTTCACTGGCGCCGGATCGGTCGCGTTGACGGCATGCTCGTGCCAGAAGTCGATCGAGACTTGCAACTCATCGCCGAATCGACCCGGACGGAACGTGAACTTCCCGCCGTCCGCGCGCGAGATGAGATCGGCGACGTGGCGATTCGTCACGACAGTGTCTTCGTCGATGAGCCAGCCGGTGCCGGCGTACGTGAGTCCGCCCGCGTGATTCGCAAGGTCGATGCGCCCGACGAGCGGAATCAGCGGCTCGACGGTCGCGCGATTGTCGGTCAGGCGTTTGATGAGCTCTCGCGACGTCTCGTCGGTCTCATCGTCTTTCGACGTGATCTTGTTGTTCTGCACGAGGAGCGCAGGCCGTCCCGATCGGACGATCGTCTCCAGGATGATGTCCGGCCCCTCCCCACCCCCCTCGGTACTCTCGGTTCGCACCTCGGCGGCACGCGCGCTCAACTTCGCAGTCAGCTCCGCGTGCAGCTTCGGATCGCGATCCCGCAGCGAGTCCAGCCACTTGCGCATCACCGATGGATCGGGCATCCCACTCTTCTCAGCCGGCATGACAGACGTTCTCCGATTTTGGATTTGCTCTCCGATTGTAGGAGTGCCCGCGCCCCAATGTTTCCCTACCACCCCTCGAAGTCAGGGAATGGGCTGTCCTTCCTGCAACTCGTAAAGCAACCCCACCGAGTACTCGCTGTGCAACTTGAGCGCGATCGCGTCGATGGCCGCGCGCGGCATCGAGACCTTCTCGCCGAGGCTGTCGAGCAGGTCGGACATCGGACCGGGAGGGCCCGTCGTCGCGCGCGTGTGGATCACGACGAGATCGATCGCGCTCCGGATGCCGAGGGTCCGCGCCAGCAGAATGTGGCGTTTGAGATACGTGACCAGAATGGCCTGATCGATCCAGTCCGTGAGCCGGTCGAGCGGCAGCAGCGTGCGTTCGCACAACTCGCCCGGCTCGGCGGTGGCGAGATGCTGCACCGTCGAGACGCCGTACTCGCTCAGCAAGTCGGCGTGCACGTCGTCGATGCCTTCGATCGTGTCGAGCGGCAACTCGACGCCTTCCGGATCGGGCTGGCCGAAGAGCTTGCGCGCGCGACGTCGCAGCGCGTCGAACGCCCACTTGTGAAAGAGACCGGTGAGGAACAACACCGTGGCGAGATTGAAGCTCTTCGGATCGACGTCGAGCACGCTGAGACCGATCGACGCGAACACCCAACCCATGACCACCGCCGACGCGCTGCCGATCGCGTTCGACATCAGGAATCGCGAGGAGAGCGCGCTCGCGTAGAGCCGCGAAATCATGAAGTAGAGAACGGACGAATACGCGCCGAGGCCCGCGTAGAGAATGCCGGCGTATTCGGTGCCGCGCCAGTTGGTGTACGCAATCGGCACGACCGCCACGAACAGAAAAACGGACGTGAGCAACAGCGTGGCGGCGATCGCACTCGACGGACCGCTCGTGGCTTGGGGCAATCGCGGGACCACCTGATACGCGCGATGACTCGGGCGTGCGTCGCGCCATTGGTAGTAGAGCGCGACCTCTGCGCGGTTCTGATCGCGACGCTCTCGCACGGTCACGAGGTGGTAGACGATCGCGAGCACGCCAGGAACGAACGCCAGGAAGATGAAGCAGTCGCCGATGTCGAGACGCAAAACGTACTGCGAGTGCCGCCACTCAGACCACGACCAGTCGATCGAGTAGAGCATCGCGAAGAACAGGAGCAACCCCGACAACGCGTATGCGATTTTTTCTCTCGGTTTCACGGGAAGTCTCCTCAAATTGAGTGGGACGCGAGTCGCCACTTCCCCTTCGGCGCGAAATCATTTGGCCGGGCGTGCGCATTACCCAACGCGATGACTCGCCTTCCGACGCTGTTCGTCGCGCACGGTGCGCCGCCTCTCCTCGACGATGCCGAGTGGGTTCAGGAGTTGAACGATTGGGCAGTGTCGATGCCGAAGCCGTCGTCGATCCTGATGCTCTCCGCGCACTGGGAGCAGCGTCCCGCCACCCTCGGCGCGACGCGCGTCGTTCCGCTGATCTACGACTTCTACGGATTCCCGCGCCATCACTACGAACAGCAGTACGCCGCGCCCGGCGCGCCGGAGCTCGCGGAGCGCATTCGTGCGATCGCGAACGTCGCGGATGATCCCGAGCGCGGACTCGATCACGGCGCGTACGTGCCGCTCGTCGCGATGTATCCCGGCGCCGACATCCCGGTCTTGCAGATGTCGCTGCCGAGTGAGAATCCGCACGAGTTGTTCGACCTCGGGCGCACGCTGCGTCCGCTGCGCGACGAAGGCGTGTTGATCGTCGGCAGCGGATTCATCACGCACAACCTCCGCGCAATCGACTGGCATGGACAATCCGCGCCGCCGGCGTGGGCCGAGGAGTTCGACGAGTGGACGGCAGACGCGGTGCGCACGCACGACGTCGACTCGCTGCTCGACTATCAACGCAAAGGTCCCGGCGTGCAGATGGCGTTGCCGACGCGCGAACACTTCGTACCGTTGCTCGTCGCGATGGGCGCGTCGCACGACGAAGACGAAGTGCAGTTTCCGATCAGCGGATTCTGGCTCGGCTCGATGACGCGCAGGTCCGTGCAGTTCGGACGTTAGCCAATGTCATGATGCGTCCATGGCTGCTTCGCTTCTGCCGCGTCTTCGACTGAAATTGGCGCGGCGCCTGTGGCCTCACGTCTCG
>DASVNL010000067.1:0-7522 GCA_036383875.1 Thermoanaerobaculia bacterium | reverse complement strand
GCGAATCCGGAGAAGATGCCGGTGAAGGTCGAGACGATCAGTCCCGTGACGACGAGGCTCACGGAGAAGGTCATCGGGAATGACGGGAAGGCCGCGGCGACGGCGACGCACAGCAGCCACGACACGAACAATCCGATCGCGCCGCCGACGAGACAGATCGAAACCGCCTCGATCAGAAACTGCAAAAGGATCGTGCGGCGTTTCGCGCCGACCGCTTTCCGCGTGCCGATCTCGCGCGTCCGTTCTTTCACGCTGACGTAGGTGATGTTCATGATGCCGATTGCGCCGACGAACAGCGCCAGGCCGGTGATGAAGAGTCCGGCCATCGCGATGCCGCCTTTGATCGGATCGAGCGTGCTGCGCAGCGCGGCCTGCTCGTTGATCTCGAAGTCGTTTTTCTGTTCGGGCTGCAGACCGCGCACGCGGCGCATCGCGCCGGTCAGTTCGTCGGTCGCGGCTTGCATCCGATTCTTGTCGCGGACTTTCACGCGGATCTCGGTGTCGAGTCGTGAGCTGAACGCTTTCATGAATGCGGGCAGCGGGACGACGGCGTAACTGTCGAAGCTGAAGAGCCCGAGGAACGTGCCCTGCTTGGCGTAGACGCCGAGGACGCGGAACGGGACGCCGCCGATCTGCACGGTCTTGCCGAGTGGCGACTCGTTCGGGAACAGCGCGTCGGCGACGTCGGAGCCGATGACGACGACGTTGCGGCCGCTGCGCGACTCGTGCTCGTTGAAGAATCGTCCGGCCTGAAACGTCGCGGTCGACGTGACGAGGAACTCGTCCGTCGTGCCTTGCGTGAAGACGTTCTTCACCTCGATCTCGCCGTACTTGATGCTGCGCGACGTGTTCATCGTCGGCACGGCGGTGACGAGCTCGGAGTTCGGCGTCGCGCGAATGATGCGCTTCAAATCTTCCGCGTAGCGCATCTCCATGCGGCGGCGGTTGCGATAGTTCCACCAGTCGTCGACGTGGCGCCACGGCCACTTCTCGACGTAGAGGATGTCGTCGCCGATGACGGCGAGGCTGCGCTCGAAGCCGACCTCGATGCCGCCGATCGCCGAGCCCATGAGCGTGACGGCGATGATGCCGATGATCACGCCGAGGGCGGTCAGCGCCGAGCGCATCTTGTGCGCGCGGATCACGTTCATCGCGATCGCGAATGAATCGGTCAGCTCGAGGTAAGCGCTACGCAGCATTTAGAGTTTTCTCGCAATGAGCCTCGCCAGTGATCAACACGTGCCCGAGGCTTGGCCAATCAGCGCTGCCGGCCGTGCCGGCTACTTCTTTGTCTCTTCTTTTTCGATCGCGACTTTCGCGCCGTTCTTCAACTTGCGCGAGATCGCGGTGTACGAACCGGAGACCACTTCGTCGCCCGGCTTGAGACCGCTGCGGATTTCGATGAACGTCGTGTCCGCGATTCCGGTCTCGACCTTCTGCATCTTCACCGTGTCGCCGGTCTTGATGAACACGACGCGCTGCAGTTTCGCGCGCTGGGCGCGTTCCTTCTGCTTCTCGGCCTGTTCGTTGGTGACGTCGGCGCGATTCTCACTCTTGTCCGCCGCCTCCGCCTTCACGCGCTGGCGTTCCTGCTCCTCGGGCGAAAGATCGCTGTCGGTGCTGCGCACGGTGACGCTCTGAATCGGGACGGCGATGACGTTCGAGACGGTCGCGGTTTCGACGTCGGCCGTCGCGCTCATGCCGGGACGCAGACGAACGCTGCGATCGGGGATGCTGATCTTCACTTCGAAGTTCGTGACTTCTTCCTGCGTGCCCGCATTGCGCGTGAGCGCCGTGCTGGCGATCTCGCGGACGACGCCGCGGATGTCGCGATCGGGGTACGCATCGACGTGGATGCGCGCCGTGTCGCCGACCTTCACCGCGACGACGTCGTTCTCGTTCACGTTCACGCGCACTTCCATGTTGTCGAGGTCGGCGATGCGCATGACCTCCGTGCCCGCGAACTGACTCGTGCCGACGACACGCTCGCCGACGCGGCTGGTCAGTGAGCTGATCGTGCCGGTGGTCGGTGAGTAAATGACGGTCTTCGACAGCGCCTCGTTGATCTGGCGCAGCGAGCCTTCGGCGCGCTCGATCTCGAAGAGCGCCGACTGCAGCGCGGCGCGCGTGCCGTCGGCGGTGGTCTTCGCGGCGTTGCGCTCCGTGTCCGAGATCAGGCCGCTTTCGAACAGCTTCTGAATGCGGGCGTACTCGGTCTCGGCCTTCGACAGCTCGGCGCGATTGCGGACGCTTGCGGCGCGCGCGGAGTTCAGCGCGGCCATCTGCGACTCGACCTGCGCGCGATAGCTGTCGGGCTTGATGCGCATCAGCAGCTCGCCCTTCTTGACGAGTTGCCCTTCCTTCACCGTCATCTCGATGATCTCGCCCGAGACTTCGGGCGCGATCTTCACCTCGATCTCCGGCTGAATCTTGCCGGTCGCGGTGACGACTTCGGTGAGGTTCGTGCGGAATGCTTTGTCGGTGGTGACGAGAATCGGCTTCTCTTTTTTGCGCGACGACGCCACGGCGGCGCCAATCGCGATCAGCACCACGATGATGGCAATCCAGATGAAAAGCTTCTTACGGGAACGCTTCGGACGATCGGCCATACTTGCTCCGGAACAGCATACGGGAGCGCTGAGCAAAGGTTCCGCTCAGCGCGATCTTTGTGAACTCAGGGGAGGGTTGCGCGCGGCTCCAGCGCCGCGATCTCGCCGCACGGAGAGAAAGCCACCGATTGCGGAGAGCATCGCCAGTGCGCCCGAGATCAGTACCACGACTCGGAACGCGCGCACGAACGAATGCCGGACTGCATCCTTGATGAATACGCCGTCCGAGCCGATTGGTGGCGCCGCCTCCGCAAGTCGTACGGCCTGTGCGGCCATCGCCTGACGCACCGCTTCCGGCTGACCAGCGAG
Organism: Thermoanaerobaculia bacterium; assembly: GCA_036383875.1. GTDB lineage: Bacteria > Acidobacteriota > Thermoanaerobaculia > Gp7-AA8 > Gp7-AA8 > QHVT01. Next base: position 4,604 of record DASVNL010000067.1, on the reverse strand, counting down.
CCGCGCATCGAGGTCGCGCGAGAAGATCGACACCGCGACGGCGCCGAGAATCGCGATCGCGAGCAAGCCGGCCGCACGCGCGACGGCGTTGTTGATCCCCGAGGCCGCGCCCGCGCGCTGTTCGTCATCGATCGACGTCATCACGGTCGTGGTCAGCGGCGCGACGGTGAACGACATGCCGAGTCCGAGGACGAGGATGCCGGGGAAGAACGTCGTCCAGTAGCTGCCGCCAAGGGACGGTCGCGCGAGCAGCACGAAGCCGAGGCCGGTGACGATCGGCCCGAACGTGAGGAGCCAGCGCGGTCCGATGCGATCGGCCAGCGCGCCGCTCCAGCGCGAGATCAGCGACATCGTTCCGACGAACGGCAGGAACGCGGCGCCGGCCGATGCGGGCGAGTAGCCCTGCACCTGAATGAGGTTGAACGGCAGGAGGAACGTCGCCGCGGAGAGTGCGGCGTAAAGAAGGAGCGTCAGCGCGTTCGCGCCGGTGAAGGCGCGCGAGCGGAAGAGCGAGAACGGGACGATCGGCTCGGCGACATGCAACTCGACGAACACGAATGCGATCAGCGCGACGACGCCCGTCGCCATCGCGATCCAGACGTAGTGATCGCTCCAGCCGCGCGCGGGGGCTTCGATGAACGCGAACGTGACGCCGCCGAGTCCGAGGGTGACGAGGAACGTGCCGAGCCAGTCGATGCCGCCGCTGCGGACTTCGTCTTTCTCGCGCATGTGGCGCCAGATGATCCAGAGCACGACGAGTGCGATCGGCGCGTTGATCAGGAACACCGCGCGCCACGAGATCGTCTGCACGAGCGTGCCGCCGAGAAGTGGTCCGGCGATGATGGCGAGCGAGGTCAGTGAGGACCACGTGCCGATCGCGCGACCGCGCTCGGCTTTCGGGAACGTCGCGGTGATAATCGCGAGACTGCCGGGCACGAGCAGCGCGGCGCCTGCGCCCTGAACCGCGCGCGCCATGATCAGTTGCATCGGCGACGGCGCGAAGCCGCACCAGATCGACGCGGCGGCGAAGAGCACGACGCCGATCGAGAACATACGCACGCGGCCGAGGCGATCGCCGAGTGAGCCGCCGGCGAGGATCAGCGCTGAGAGCACGAGCAGATACGCGTCGATGATCCACTGCGCATCGGCGACGGACGTGCCGAGCTCGCGTTGCATGACCGGCAACGCGACGTTGACGACCGTCGTGTCGATGAAGGCCATCGACGATCCGAGGATCGTCGCGGCGAGCACCCAGCGCTTCATCGTTGAATGCCTTTGCTGAACAGCCATCGCCAGAACTCCGCCATGCCGTACGCAGGATCCCACGCGTTGTGCCCGGCGGTCGGAAATTCGGTGTAGTGCACGTCCGACGAGACTTTCTGCAGCTCCTCGAACATGCGGCGCGACTCGGAGACCGGGATCACCGGATCGTCGGCGCCGTGAAAGATCCAGACCGGTTTCGATCGCATTGACTCCGCGACGAACGCGAACGGATCGGCGGCGTGCGTCGTGAGCGGCGACTGGCGCACGGACGTTTGGTCGTACGTCGTGATGCCGCCGCAGACGACGGCCAGCGCGGCGAAGCGATCGGGATGCGCGAGCGCGAGGTGCCACGTGCCGTAGCCGCCCATCGACAGTCCGGTGAGATAGACGCGTTTCGGATCCGTGTGGAACTCGGCCAGCGTCCGATCGAGCGCCAGCATCGCGACGTCTGCAGGCTCGCCGAGCCAGCGTTCGTTCAGCGGCACTTGCGGGAAGACGACGATCGCGGGAACGCGATCGGGGCCGAAGCGGATGGCGTTGCCGAGTCCGATCGCGGTTGCACGTGCGCCGTCGCTGCCGCGTTCACCCGCGCCGTGCAGGAAGAGGATCACTGGCCACGCGCGACTCGCGTCGTAGTTGCGCGGGACGTAGATCGTGTACGGATACGTGCGCTCGCCCACCGTGAGCGTGCGATCGAGAAAGCCGGTCTGGGTCGAGGTCACGTTGCCTGCTCCTTCGACGGTGAACGTCGCTTCGAGATTTGCGATCGACGCGCGGAACTCGCCCGGCTCGACGACCCAGCCGCGCGGCGACCAAAACCGCAGTTGCTCATCGCCGATCGCGAACGTCACGCGGCGGCTCTCGCCTGCTTTGAGCGACACGCGACGAAACGCTTTCAACTCGCGCGACGGACGCGACACGCTCGCGACGACGTCGGTGAGGTAGAGCTGCACGACTTCGTCGGCGTCGCGCGTACCCGCGTTGCGAACCGTCACCGCGACTTCGTTGCGCGTCGCGGTGAGCGCGCTGTACTCGAACGTCACGTACGACAGTCCGAAGCCGAACGGATAACGCGGACCGATTGGCAGATCGGCGTATTTGTTGGTGAAGCGATTGTCGGGATGCGCGGGGCGGCCGGACGGCAATTGCGCGTGATGAATCGGCACCTGCCCGACGCTGCGCGGAATCGTGACCGGCAGCTTGCCGCTCGGCGCGACGTCGCCGAACAGGATGTCTGCGATCGCGTGACCGCCTTCCGTGCCGAGGAACCACGCTTGCAGCACGGCGCCGACGCGGGAGTCGTCGATCGTGAGCGGACGGCCGCTCTGAATCACGAGCACGACCGGCTTGCCGGTTTCGACGAGCGCGTCGAGGAGTTGTCGTTGGGTGCCCGGAAGATCGAGCGACGCGCGCGATGCGGCTTCGCCGGAGTCGTCGCGACGTTCGCCCAATGCTGCGACGATCACGTCCGCGTTCTTCGCGATCGCGAGTGCCGCGCTGATGTCATCGCCGGCGTGATGTGCGACGTTCGCTTTCGCGGCGCGCAATCCGTCGAGCAGCGACGCCGTCTCTTCCGGTTTTCCTGCGGCGGCCCAGGAGCCGAGCATGTCGGCGTGTGCGCCGGCGAGTGGTCCGATCAGCGCGATCGACTTCGTCTTCGCGAGCGGCAGCGTCGCGCGTTCGTTCTTCAGCAGCACGATCGCGCGCTGGGCGATGCGTCGCGCGGCCGCGCGATGTTCGGGTGTGAGGACGACCCTCGCTTCGCGCGACTCGTCGGTGAACGGCTCGTCGAACAATCCAGCGGCGAGTTTCGCGCGGAGCACGCGGCGCACGGCGCGATCGATCGTCGCCTCGCTCACGCGGCCGTCTTTCACCGCGGCGCCGAGTTTCATGAACGCGGCGTCCCACATGTCGAGGTCGACGCCGGCGTTGATCGCGAGCGCCGCGGCGTCGGTGTCGTTCGCGGCGATGCGGTGGTTCACCAGCTCCGCGACGGCTGCGAAGTCGCTGACGACGAAGCCGTCGAACTGCCACTCGTCGCGAAGGATGTCGCGCAAGAGATGCGCGTTCGCGGTCGCGGGGACGCCGTTGAGGGAGTTGAACGCGGACATGAACGACGCGACGTTCGCCTTCGCCGCCGCGTGAAACGGCGGGAGGTAAACCTCGCGCAGCGTCTGCTCGCTCATTTCGACGGGACCGTAATCGCGTCCGCCTTCCGGCGCGCCGTACGCCGCGAAATGTTTCGCGGTCGCGAGGAACTGTTCGCTCTGGAATCCGCGGACGTACGCGGCCGCGAACGCACTGCCGAGGACCGGATCTTCGCCGGCACCTTCGGCGATGCGACCCCAGCGCGGATCGCGCGCGATGTCGACCATCGGCGCGAAGGTCCAGCGAATCCCGGCGGTCTTCGCTTCACGCGCCGCGATGCGCGCGGACAACTCCGCGAGCTCCGGATCCCACGTCGCCGCGATCGCCAGCGGGATCGGAAAGATCGTCCGCCAGCCATGCACGACATCGTTGCCGACGAGGATCGGAATCTTCAGCCGCGACGCCGCGAGCTGCTTGCGCTGCAGTTCGTTGACCTGCTTCGCATTCGCGGTGTTGAGCAGCGAGCCGACGAGCCCCTTCTGCAACGCGGGCTCGAACTGCGGCTGATCCGGGACGAACTGCGAGAGCTGTCCCAGCTTTTCCTCGAGCGTCATCTGCGCGATCAGCGCGTCGACGCGATCCTGCGCGATCGCGGAGAAGGAGATGAGGAGCAGAACGAGGACGCGACGCACTGAACGAGTCTACGACTCGGATGGAGGATGGAGGATAGAGGATTGAGGATTCCCCTCCGCCCGTCTCCCAATCCTCAATCCCGCATCCTCAATCCTCAATCCGTGTCATCCCATCCGGCATCGCCTCCGTCGCGATCACCCGTCCGAGTTTCAATGTCTCCAGGTCGAGCTCGACGAGTCCGTCGGGTTGATACCGCGTGATGTACGCGTGCTTCGCATCGACGACGAGTCCCGACACCGGCACGCCATCCTCGAACGTCACGCGTCCGATCTCCTTGCGCGCGGCGCGATCGAAGATCACGATGGAGCGCGAGGCCATGTCGTACGCGAGCACTTTCTTCCCGTCGGGCGTGAAGGTCACACGCGCGGAGTAGACGTCGTCCGCAATCGTCGCGACGACCTGATCCTTCGCCGTGTCGATGATCGAGATGCCGCCGCCCATGCGATGCGCGGCCCACACCTCTTGATCATCCGGCGACAACGCGATGCCTTCCGGTCCCGCGCCGACGTTGATCGTCACGTACGCGGCATCCTCGCCGACGCGAATCACGGAAACGTCGT
>DASVNL010000066.1:0-2608 GCA_036383875.1 Thermoanaerobaculia bacterium | reverse complement strand
CGAGGAATATGGCCGGTCGGATGGCTCGCATATGCGATAACAGCATACGCAGAACCCGGCCGGGCGCAACAATTATCTACAACATCGACCGCAGCGCGCCAGCCACGGTCGTGAGGTCAGTCTCGAGCAACGTGCGGATGTCGATGGTGAAGCGATCGTCGTGAATGCGACCCACGATCGGCGTCGGGTTTTGGAGAAACTTCTGCTGCAGAGCGTTGGCGTCGCCCGGGACTTCGATGGCGGCGGACGGGATGGTCTCGGTCGGCGTGGTGCCGCCGCCCAGCGCGGCGCGGCTGTCGATGATCGTGCAGGAGGTGCCCCGCACGATGTCGTTGCCACGCGCACGCAGCAGCTCGAGCGGCGCGGCGAGCATCCGATAGATCGGGATGCGCTCTTCATGCTTCTGCGTCGCGAAGGCGCGAAGCGTCGCCGCGACGATCGCGTAGGTTTCTTTGCCGGCGCGCAGTGCACGCATCAGCGGATGCTTCCGGCACTTCGCGACCAGTTCTTCGCTGCCGAGGATGAGACCACCCTGCGTTGCACCAATGAGTTTGTCGGTGGAGCACGAGATCGCGTCGACGCCCTGCGCGATCAACTCGGCGATCGTGCTGTGCGACGCGAAGCCGTAGCGATGCAGATCGACGATGCGGCCGCTGCCTTCGTCGTATAGCAGCGGGACTTTCTTCCTGCGCGCGACGTCGAGCAGCTCGGGGATGCTGGGCGTTTCAGTGAATCCGACGATGTCGAAGTTGGAGCGATGCACGCGCAGGATCGCCGCAGTGCGTCGCGAGATCGCATCGGCGTAGTCGGCGGCGCGCGTGCGATTGGTCGTCCCGACTTCGCGCAGTTTCGCGCCGCCCTGCTGAATCACATCGGGGACGCGAAACGAGCCGCCGATCTCGACGAGCTCTCCGCGCGAGACGATCACTTCCCTGCCCGCCGCATTCGCCGCGAGGAGGAGCATCGTGCCGGCCGCGTTGTTGTTGGTGAGGATCGCGGCCTCGCATCCGAAGAGTGCGTGGCAGAGCGTCGTCAGATGTTCGTCGCGCGCGCCGCGCTCGCCGGACTCCAGATCGAACTCGAGGTTCGAGTACGCATTCACGATCTCCCCCGCCTCGGCCCAGATCGAACGATCGATCGGCGCGCGGCCGAGGTTCGTGTGAATGAGGATGCCGGTACCGTTGATCGTGCGTCGCAGCGTCGAGCGCATCGCCGACGCGAGCATCTCGCGCACGACCTCGGACGCGTCGACTTCTTCGTACGCGGTGCGCGATGCACGCAAGGTCGCGAGGTGTTCGACGATGCCGTCTTTCACGCGTTCGCGACCGAACTCAGCGACGAGGGTCGCGAATGCGGGAGCCGACAGAATTCGCTCGACCGAGGGGATGCCGCGGAGCACACTGGAGGAATCTGCCACGGCGACGGACGCTTTTGCCATGTTTGCGATAGTTTATTGCCAGCAACGCGTGATCCGACGTGATTAAACAAGACGATGAGCTGGACAAGCTCGAGGAAGACATCCGGCGGCTGAAGAACAAGTACGACCAGTTCTTCCACGGAATCACCAAGGTGCCGCCGAGCTTCGAGCGGCATCAGGTGGAGTCCTACATCCACGAGCTGAGCAGGCAGAAGATGCGCGACAACGGGCGCCGCTTCCGCTTCAACACCGTCTTGTCGCGCTACAACCAGTTCCGCGAAATGTGGGGCCGCAAGATGCGCGAGCGCGAGGAAGGTCCGCTGGACTTTCGCCGCCGCCAGGCCGCGATGTCCGGACCGCAGCAGCCCGCGTCAGTCGCACCGCCTCCGCAGCCTCGCGTAACGTCGGCCCCGGCCGATCCGTATGTAAAGATGACGGCCGGATCGAACGGAGAGCAGATGCGCGCGCTGTACGCCGAGATCGAGCGCGAGCATGTGAAACTCGGCAAGCCTCCGTCTGTTTCGTACGAGCAAATGGCTGCGATGGTGCAGAAGCAGACCGAGATGGTGCGGGAGAAGTATCACGTGAGCACCGTGGCCTTTCGCGTCGAGACGATCGACGGGAAGGTGAAGTTGAAAGCCAAACCACTTCAGGATTGAGACCGATCGAAATGAAACGACTGTTGATCCTCGCCGCCGCCGCACTGACGGCCACCGGCTGCGCTGAAATCCGCGAGCTCACGCATCGCGACGAAACGCCGTACGCGAAGCCGCCGTTCTACGCCAAGTACCTCAACACCGGCAGCACGCTCGACTTCGAGATCCAGCGCGTGCTGAACGAGCTGCAGTCGAATCCGAACTCGCCCGAGCTGCACAACGCCCTCGGCGCGATGCTCGTCGAGAAGGGGTTCCCGAAGGACGCCGCTCGTGAATTCGAGCGTTCCGTCAACGCGAACGGACGCTACTACCAGGGCTGGTACAACCTCGGCCTCGTCCGCGCCGGCAACGGCGACGCCCTCGGCGCACGCCGCGCGTTCCAGAAAACCGTCTCGATCAAGCCCGGCCACTCCGCGGCGCTCTTCCAGCTCGGCCTCATCGAAGAGAAACGCCAGCACACCGATCGCGCGATCTCGCTCTTCGCGAAGGCGTACGCGATCAATCCGGCGCTGCTCGACGTCGCCGTCAATCCGCG